>SKNG01000495.1 GCA_007120685.1 Paracoccaceae bacterium
CGAGGCCGCGCGCCGCCTGTCGCGGGCCGAGGCCGAAGCGGTGCAGGCCGAAAGCCGGGGCGCGGCCGCGCAGGCCCAGGCCGACCGGCTGGCGGGCGATCTGAAGGCCGCTGACCGCCGCCTGGCCGAGGCCGAAACGGCGCTGGCCGGTCTGGAAGATCTGACCACCGCCCGCGATGCGCTTTCCCGGCTGCGGCAGGAAGTAGAGACCGCCCGCGCCACCCTTCTGGCACGGCGCGGCGCGCTGGATGTGCTGATTCGCGACGGCGAGGCCCGCGCCCGCCGTCTGGCCGATATCGCGCGCGAGGCCCAGGGCTGGCAGCAGCGCCGGGACCGTGCCGCCGAACGGGTCGCCGATCTGCAACGCCGCGCGGGCGAGGCCGAGGCGGAACTGGCCACCGCCGCCCCTGCCCCCGATCAGATCATCGACCGCCGCGCGGCGGTTGGCGATCAGATCACCCGGGCCGAGGCCCGGCGCACGGCAGCGATCGAGGCTCTTGCCGCCGGCGAGGCGGCCCTGCGCGCGGCACAGACCGCCGAGCGTGAGAGCGAACGCGCGGCCAGTGGCGCCCGGGAAGCCCGCGCGGCGGCGCAGGCCCATGTCGATGCCGCGGAAGAGGCCACCCGGCACGCCCGGGACGAGATTGCCGAGGCGCATGACTGCAGCCCGGCCGATCTGATGGCGCGGTTGGGCGGCGTTTCGGAAAACCTGCCGACCGCCACCGCGCTGGAGCCCGAGATCGCCCGCTTGAGGCGCGCCCGCGACGCGCTGGGCGCCGTCAACCTGCGGGCCGAGGAAGACGCCCGCGAACTGGGCGCCGAGCATGACGCACTGATCGCCGAACGCGCCGATCTGGAGGCTGCGGTGGCCAAGCTGCGCGGCGGCATCGGCGCGCTGAACCGCGAGGGGCGCGAACGCCTGCTGGCCGCCTTCGACCGGGTGAACAGCAATTTCGCGGCCCTTTTCACCCATCTTTTCGGCGGCGGCGAGGCGCGGCTGGTGCTGGTGGAATCAGACGACCCGCTGGAGGCCGGCCTGGAAATCATGTGCCAGCCGCCGGGCAAGAAGCTGTCCACCCTCTCGCTTCTGTCCGGTGGCGAGCAGACCCTGACTGCGCTGGCGCTGATCTTCGGCGTGTTCCTGGCCAACCCGGCGCCGATCTGCGTGCTGGACGAGGTCGACGCGCCGCTTGACGATGCCAATGTCGCCCGGTTTTGCGACCTGCTGGACGAGATGACGCGGCGCACCGAAACGCGCTTTCTGATCATCACCCACAACGCCATCACCATGACCCGTATGGACCGGCTGTTCGGGGTGACCATGGCCGAGCAGGGGGTCAGCCAGCTGGTCAGCGTCGATCTGCAGCGCGCCGAGGCGCTGGTCGCCTGAACGCTCGCCCCGCCGGTCAGGGATCGAAACGATAGCTGTGCAGGGTACCGCCCTCCCGGCGCAGCCACCGGCGCGGGGCGGCATAGCCGGGCATCAGCCTTTCCACCGCGCCCCAGAAGGCCGGGGAGTGGTTCATGTGTTCCAGATGCGCCACCTCATGCGCCGCGACATAGTCCAGCACCTCAGGCGGGGCCATAATCAGGCGCCAGGAAAACATCAGATCGCCCGCCGCACTGCACGACCCCCAGCGAGACCGGGTGTCGCGCAGGGTCAGCCGGCCCGGGTACCGGCCCAGCCGGGCGGCATGATGGGCCACGCGCTCTGCCAGCCGGTCGCGCGCCCGAAGCTGCAGGAAGGCGCGCGCCGCCCGCCCCGGCGCCCCGCGCTGCGGCACCAGCAGCCGGTCACCTTCAACCTTCGGCTGCCGCAGGCGCGCGGGCTGCAGGCGCAGGGGCACCCCCTCAACGGGCAACAGCATGCCCGGCTCTACCGCGCGGGGCAGCGGCAGCGACGCCAGGACCCCGCGCAACCAGGGCTCGCGCTCGCGCAGGAACGCCTCGGCCTCGCGCAGGGGAAAGCTCTGCGGCAGCGTCAGGGTGATGCGGCCGTCCAGGCGCGACACCCGCAACGAAAGCCGCCGCGCCCGGCGGGAGCGACGCCAGGTGATCTGCAGCGATGGCAGGCCCGGTGCGTTCAAGGTTGTTGTGGCTTCGGTCATGGCGGCTGTTTCCTGCAATGCCACGGGCATGGCGACAAAGCCTTTGACAAGCTTTCAGCGTTATGGCAACGGGCGTCGATCTGCGAACAACCAGGTGACAGCATGCCCAAGGAAGAATGGGGGGTAAAGCGCGTTTGCCCCACGACAGGCAAACGGTTCTATGACCTGAACCGCTCGCCCATCGTCAGCCCCTTCACCGGCGAGGTGATCGAGATCGACATCCCTGGACGGAAGTCCGGGAGTGCTACGTCCGAGGCGGCCCGTAGCAGCAAGACTTCGACCAAGTCTGTCGAGGATGACGACGTCCTGCTCGAAGACGATGTCGAGGTCGAGGGCGACGATGATCTGCTGGAGGAAGAAGACGAAGACACCGTCTCGTTCGACGAACTGTCGGACGTGGCCAGCGACGGGGAAGACAACTGACGCCGGCATGTGCGGTTTGCAAGTTTTCTCTTGCACCGCACCCATCGCTTGCATAAAGAGCGCGTCACGGTGGGGCCATAGCTCAGTTGGGAGAGCGCTTGAATGGCATTCAAGAGGTCAGGGGTTCGACTCCCCTTGGCTCCACCAAATTAAACCATTAAGATCAATGACTTGACTGGCTCGCCTCGGCGGGCCTTTCGCTTTGCGGGGTGGTGAGTCATCACCGAGTCATCACCGTGAAAGATTTCGCCCCAGAGGTGCGACACGCCAGATGCCCCCCGGAAAGCCGCCTTTCAAGGGTTCGACAGGTCGGGAACGTATATCTGCTTGAGCGGAATCAGCGACCGATACCTTGGCGCGAGCTTGGCGTAGTTCTCTAGCAGCATCTCGACAAACTGCTCGCCGTCGATCAGGCGCAGCTTGGCGCGGTTGCGTTCCAACTCCACTGCGCCGCGTGCG
Source organism: Paracoccaceae bacterium (assembly GCA_007120685.1). Lineage (GTDB taxonomy): Bacteria > Pseudomonadota > Alphaproteobacteria > Rhodobacterales > Rhodobacteraceae > Pararhodobacter. Next base: position 2,991 of record SKNG01000495.1, read on the forward strand.
TAGGAGCCGAGGTTGACGTATAGCCCATACTCACCTTCGCCCAGCGTGCCGAGCAACTGGTCAACGTCTGGGCGGGGCGTCTGTTCGGTCCTGCGCTTGCACTGCACCTTCACAATAGGCGGTTGAAACCCAAGCGCATCCATATGCGCGATAACGTCAACGCCGCCGTCGCCCGATTTCGTCGTCACCCGAGTCGTGTAGCCCATACATTCGAGGATATGCGCCACGAAATGCTCGAACTCGTGCCCGGTCATCCCGCTCATGATTCTGCGGATCACGAAATCGCTTGTGGTTCCCTCGGCCTGTCTGGCCACCGCCTCGGTTGCCGTGTCGTCGTCGGCTGCGTCTTCCTGTGTCTCGGGCCGGGCCTCGATCTGATCCGGGGCGGGGCCAAGGTTGACCTTGGCCAGAAACTCGGCGGCGTGAACCCGGACCCTGAACAGCGTGATGAACGAGCCGATTTCGTTCAGGGCGCTTTGGCTGAACTCGGTTCGGGCGAAGTTGCCCAGCCACTCGACCGAGCGGCGGTTGGGGTATTCGTCGGGGTCATCGGGCGCATAGGAGGCTTCGCCGGTAAATCGACCGATATTCACCATGCGGTCATGCTTTGACGGATAGACCACAATATCCCCGGCCTGAATCTCGTGAACGAACCGGAACAGAAGCCCGGCATACACCGGAACGGCACCATCCTTCACATCGCGCATGGATTCGCGCAGCGCCACCTTGAAGGCTTCGCGGTCGGCAGGGATCGCGCGCAGGTCGCCGAGTTCCTGCCAGCCGATAGCGACATAGCCGCCCTCGGTCGGTCGGTCGGAAACATGCCCGCCCATGTGAACACCCCAGACTGTCGGCATGGTTCAGTCCTCTTCCCCGTTATCGTCGTCATCATCGCCAAACAGGCCAAGTTGCTTGCCCGAGGTGTCCGCTGAATGCTTCGGTGCCTTGCGTTCGGCCTCGGTCGGGCTGGGCAACTCGGCGGCCGTGAAGCAGGGACCGGCCACAACCTTGTCGAGCGTCTTCTCAAGCTCCGGCTCCATCGCAAGGGTTGCGTCCAGAACCCACAGGAGTTCCAGAAGCTCATCGCTCATGCGGGCGGTCCAGCGTTCCGGGCGAATGTCATCGAGGGGCGAGGATTTTTTGCCCGCCCGCTTCTTCATCCGGTAGCCCAGCCACGATTGCACGACCTTGAGGCCAGACACCTCGAACTCCCAGACTTCCGGCGCAACGGGGCCGAAGCGACCACCCCCCACGGTGATTTCGCGGGTGGCGGCATCGTAGGAATACGCCTCGGGATAGTTGGCCGGGTTGTCGGAGATGCCCTTGATGATCTTGGCAGCACCGGACGGGATTTCGTCGCCGCGCCCTTCGCCCTGAAACCGCTCGGCATAGGTGTGCAGCCAGATCAGCTTGCGCCCCAACGCCGCCGCCTCGGCAAAGGTCGTGCCATCCTTGGTCAGGGGAACACGCGGGGCGGGCGTTTCAAGCTCATTCCAGAAGCGCCGGGTATAGGACTGCCCGCCCAGCAAGGCATAGACATAGGCTGCAAGGTCCTCTGCGCTTGGCATTAAGCCGTATGTTGCGCCAAGGGCATCAAGCAGACCGGCGGTTAAGTTCGGTTCGGTTCCAGCGGCATCCCGGTAGAGGGGGATCACGTCCTTGCCGCCGAAAGAGCCCCGGAAAAAGTGCTGATCGGGAATATCCGCTGATACCGAACAAATCGCGCCGTGGCCACAAATCAGAGTGTCAGGGCAAACCAAGAAGGTCTGTTTCACCCCATACAACCGACCGAGGGAGGGGCGGATGAAGTCCCCCACTCGAAAGTCATAAAACGCGAACTGTCGGTCAAACGAGCGGTAGCCGTAGCGAACCGTCATGGGCTTTGGGCTCACTGGCGTCAGGTCCCGGATGGGCGGCTCACTGTGCCCTGAAAGATCAGGTTGCGCCACTGTGTGGCCAATCTTTCTATCCCGCGATTCCTTAAAGAGAGCCTTGCGATCCTGAGCTTTTGCGTTGCGCAACCGTTCCCAACGGGCACCGAGAACAGCTTCCGTTTCCCCTATGGGCCAGCTTCGATAGAACACAGCCCCGGCCGTATGGTAAGGAAACAGGTCCACTGCGCGGGGCCAATCAAAATATGCGCCCTTCCCGAGGGGCATAAATGGGGCTTGCCATTCATCCGGGCAATCAAGCCAGTCGAATTTGCTCAAGTCGGCTATCCCGGCAAGAGTGTCCAGTTTCGCATCCCGGCTATCCGCTTCGATCTTGGCATATCGCACTTTGGCAGGTTTATCAGGATTCTGTTCTGTCCCCCGAACACCCATAGCAATCGCAACAGGAATCTGGATAGCAAAGACGTTTGGTGTTTTGCGCGCCCCAAGATTGTCTCCGCCAAGGTCAATGACCCACAACTCATCAAAGTTTCGGCGCATCATTTCGCGAACGCCGACAAACCCGGGACCGACAAGGTAACTCGACGCAGTAATAAAGCTGACAATGCCGCCGCATTGCTGCGCCTCGAACATACGCCACAGTGCCCAGCGCCAGAAATAGATATAGTCGTTGAAAATCACTTGCAGGTTTAGGCCCTTGCCCCCCGACTTCGACAGTTCGCGGGCGGTTTTGAGCCGCTGGTCTGAGCCCGGGGCCGTGTTTTCAATGAGATAGGCGGGGCCGATGGGCCGCCTGCGGCAATCTTGGTCGTCA
>SKNG01000465.1 GCA_007120685.1 Paracoccaceae bacterium
AGAAGGGATCGACCAGCTGGCTGCATTCGGTGCTCAACCGCCACCCCGACACCCATGCCTTTCCCAACAGCCGGCCCGTCACCTCGACCAACAAGGAGGCGCATTTCTGGGACTGGAACCACGACCGGGGGGTGGAGTGGTATCGCACCCTGATGACGCCGAAGGAGCCGCACAAGAAATCGATGGATTTCACCCCCGAATACGCCTTCCTGCCGGATCGTCATATCGCCGAATGCAAGCGGCTGAGCCCGCAGGCGCGGGTGATCTACATCCTGCGCGACCCGCTGGCGCGCGCGGTCTCGGCACTGCGCATGCATCTGCTATGGCGTTTCGGCAAGGACCATGACCAGCCGCTGCGGCTGGACGATCTGTTCTTCGAACTGGTGAAGAAGGCGCGGCTGGACCAGCACGGCGGCTTTGCGCGCAACCATGCGGCCTGGCGGCGGCATTATGACGACATCCTGCTACTGAACTACGAGGATTTCCACAACGACCGGGCGGGCAGCGTGGCGCGGGTCTTTGCCCATACCGGCCTCGACACCGCCCGCATGTCCGACGAGGACCGGGCGAAACTGGACGATATCATGGGCAAGCGGGTCTGGGAGAGCGAGAAATTCCCCATCGAGCGTGACGCGCTGATGTTCCTGCACGGCTATACATGGCGCACGCGGCAAGCGGTGGAAAAGGCCTTCGGGATGACGTTTTCCGAAGGGCTGGAACTGCTCGACGGCGGCTGAGCGATGGGGCGCGCGGCGGCATGAGCGGCGACTGGACGGAAACGCCGGACACGCCGCAGGCACTGGCCCGCGCGCTGTGGGACGGGCCGCTGGCGGAACCCGGGGCACCGGGGGACGCGTTGGCCGGGCGCATTGGTTCGGGGCTGGGCTATGATCCGGCGCTGGCGATGCTGCGCGCGCTGCATGGCCCCGCCCTGCCCTGTGGCGGGGCACTCGCGGCGGCGGAGGCGCGCTGGCCCGGTTCCATCGACATTGCGCTGATCGCTGCCGAGGGCGCGCCGGACATGGATGCGGCCACCCGTGCGCAGGCCCGCAGCCGCCTTGCCGCGCTGGTGCAAGAAACCGGCCGGCGGGCCGAGGCGCAGGCCCGGCTGCTGTGGCGGACGGGTGAGTTTCGCGCCGCGCGCGCCCTGCTCGCCGGCCCGGCAAAGGCGCTGGGCGATGCCGCGCTGCTGGCCCGGTTGGACCTGGCATTGCAGGCCGGCGACTGGGAGGGGGCCGCGGCCGATCTGGCCGCGCTCGCCCCGCGTCTGGCCCCCGGTCATCACCGCGCCCTGTCGCTGCGCCTGCTGTGGCTGCGCGAAGGCGCGGCGGCGCTGGTCTGTGCGCAGGGCAAGGCCTTTCGTAGCAGTGGCACCGCAACGCCAGATGCCGCCCGCACCCCGGGCCTGTGGCGCATGCTGTTGCGGTTGCATCTAGCCGGGCAGGACATTCCCCGCGCCGAAAAGGCGCTGGCCCGGCTTTCGGCCCTCACCGGCGCCGACCATCCGCAAACCCGCGCGGCATCGGTGGCGCTGGCGCTGGAACGCGACGACGGTGCCACCGCAACCCGCCTGCTGGCGCAGGAAGACGCGCAGGAAGCCCCCTGGCTATGGCCCCCGCGCCGCCACATGCAGACCCTGCGCGCGGGCCTGCTGCTGGCCCGGGATCTGGCCGAGCCCCAGCCGCATCTGGCCGCGCTCGCCGCCCATGCCCGCGCCGTCCGGCGGCTGCATGCCCGCCATGCCGGGCTGGCGGCGCTGGACTGGACCTGCCGTCTGGCCGCCGGTGACTGGGAGGGGCTCGCCGCCGAACTGACAGCACTTGAGAGGTGCGTCGAGCCTTTGCCAGCCCAGGCCACCGTTCCCGCCGCCCTCACCCTCGGGCGGCTGGGCCTGCCGGATGCGGGGCTGCACCTGCTCGATGCCAACGCCCCGCCCACCGATGCGCCGCCCGACCTGACCGCCCGCCACCATTTCGCCCGCGCCCGGCTGCGGCGCGAGGCCGGGCTGCCTGCCAACTCCGTGCCCCAGCCTTACCCCATTCCCCCGCCCGCATCGCTTTCAGCCAGCCGCGCCGCCGATCTGGCGCTGGAACAGGCCACCCGGGCGCTGGACACCGGCGATACGGCCACCGCCCGCAACCTGCTTGCTTCCCACCTGCACCGCTTCCCCCGCCGGCCCGCGCTCTGGCTCGCCCAGGCCCGCGCCGCCTTCCTGCGGGGCGATTTCGACGGTGCCGGCCGCGCCCTGCACCGCTTCCGCCTGCTGAAGACGGCCCAGCGCGGCACACCCCCGGACCAAGACCTGCGCGACATGATCACCGAAGACGCCCAACACGCCGCCCGGGCGCTGCCTGCGGGCGCGCTGGCCGGGCCGGCCGGACGGGTGATCGCACAGCTTGGCCCCGCGCCCCTAAGCGCCTCGGCCGGCCTTGCCGCCTGCCTTCTGGCCCGCGCCCAGACCGAGGGCGCCCTGCCCTTCCGGCCCGTGACGGGCGCCATCCCCCCCCGGCTGATCCATTACTGGGAAGGCCCCGAAAGCCCGCCCGTGACCCGCAATCTGGCCGCCTGGGCCGCGCAACACCCGGGCATGGCGCAACAGGTCTTCGACCCGGAAACAGGGCAGGACTGGCTGGCCCGCCACGATCCGGCTATCGCCCGACTGTTCGCCGCCCTTGCCCAGCCCGCCGCCCGTGCCGACCTCCTCCGCCTGGCCATCCTCGCCCGCGAGGGCGGCATCTGGGCCGACACCGATGAATACCCCCGCGCGAGCGTCACCGGCTGGCTGGAAGGCGCCAGCGCGGTCTTCGTGCGCGAGCCGGGCTTCGGCACCGTGGCCAACAACTTCATCGCCGCCGCCCCGAGGCTGGCCGTGCTGGCACAGGCGCGCGCGCTGGCCCTAAATGCCATCGCCGCCCGGCTGGACGCGGGCGAGACCCCCTACCCCTGGCGCGACAGCGGGCCGGCGGTGATGACACGGGCCGTCGCCGCAGCCCTCTTCAGCCAAGGGGGGGCACCCGGGCTGCGCCTGCTGACCCCGCAGGACTATGCAGGCACGGTTGCCACCAACCTGCCGCTGCCGCATAAACGAAGCGCGCTGCACTGGCGCTGAGAACAAGGAAAGGGCCGCGCCATGACCGAGGTTCACATCCGCCCCCTCGCCCCGCAGGACAGCGCCGCCTGGCGCCGGCTCTGGGCGGGATATCTGCGCTTCTACCGCGCCGAGGTGCCGCAGGCGGCGACCGATGCCACCTTCGAGCGCCTTCTGGACCCGGACAGCGACATGGCCTGTCTGGTGGCCGAACAGGACGGGCAGGTGATCGGCATCTGCAACTATCTCTTTCACGCCACCACCTGGAGCACGCAGCCCTTCTGCTATCTCAACGACCTCTTTGTCGACCCGGACGCGCGCGGCTCCGGCGCGGCGCGGGCGCTGATCCTGGCCTGCGAAGACGCCGCCAAGGCGGCCGGCGCGGCGCGGCTTTACTGGACAACGCAGGAATACAACGGCCCGGCACGCTCGCTCTACGATACGATCGTGCCGCGCTCTTCCTTCATCGTCTACCGCAAGGCGCTGTAGGGCGGTCAGCGCCCGGCCGCCATCCGACGCAACGACCGCGCCCGCCGCCCCACTTGACGGCCTACCGAGAAGCGAACCGCCATGTCCCAGCCGCATATCGCCCAGAGCCTCGCGCAGATGACCCCGCCAGAGACCATCACCGCCATGAACGGGCTTGACTACCTGCGCGCGATGATCCGCGGCGACTGCGCCGGCCCGCCCATCGCCGGGGCGATGGGGTTCTCCCTGATCGAGGCCGAGGAAGGCCGCGCGGTATTCCGCGGCGCGCCGGCTTTCGCACATCTGAACCCGATGAGCACGGTGCACGGCGGCTGGTACGGCACCATCCTGGACAGCGCGATGGGCTGCGCGGTGGCCAGCGTCCTGCCCGCCGGGCGGGGGTATACGACGCTGGAATACAAGGTGAACCTGATCCGCGCCCTGCCTGTCGGCGTGGTGGTCGACTGCACCGGGCGGCTGCAGCACGCGGGCCGCTCGACAGCCGTGGCCGAGGGCGAGATCAGGGGGGTAGAGGACGGCCGGCTCTATGCCAGCGGCACCACCACCTGCATCCTGTTCGGCGGGCAGACCTGATCGCCGGCCCGGCGGCAGCCGATGTCCGGGCTGGCAGCAGGACGATACAAAGTCACCGCTTTTCGCCCGTGGAAAACAAGTCATCCGAACCGATGGAGCGATTGCCAGAGCGACTGCCGGAAGTATAATCGGCCCCATGAAGCGCATGGCGCAGATCGTTCTGGCACTGCTCGGTAGTGTCGCCAGCACGGGGGTGATCCTGGCGGTCATCGGCGCCTTCGCCGACCCAACCAGCAGCCTCTTTGCCGTCGTTGCTTCGATGGTCTGGACCACCTTCGGTCCGTTCATGTTTCTGGCCACGCTCGCGGCGTGTCTTCTGGGCATCGGGGTACGCTTGGCCGGCATGCGCTCTCTCGGTGGCCTGACCATTGCGCTCTCCGTCCTCGGCTTGATCGGCGCGGGTTTCATCCTTACCCGGGTTTGGCTGGCGGGTGTTTCAGCAGGTGGCGAGATCAACCTGCGTGCAGCCTTCAAGCTGGGATCGATGGCAGAACCGGCGCCCGATATCGTCGAGACGGTTCAGGTCATCGACGGTACGGAATTGCGCGCGGCAATCTATCTGCCGCCGACAGGCTCGGCCCCCGCTCCGGTCATTGTCTACATCCACGGCGGAGGTTTCATGACCGGCACCTACACCGAGACCGCCGCAGACCTCAGGTGGTTCGCCGATCAGGGATGGCTGGTGATCAGCGTCGAGTATCGCCTGTTCGCGCCGGAAGATCCGACCTGGGACCAAGCGCCGGATGACGTCAGATGCGCGCTCGCATGGACCTTTGAAAACGCGGCAAGGTTCGGGGGCGATCCCACGCGACTCGCCCTGCTTGGTGACTCTGCAGGCGGCAATCTGGCGATCAACGAAGGCTTCGCGGCGGCTGCAGGCGGCGTGAACTCACCCTGCGGGGAGTCGATACCGGCCCCGGTGGCCATTGCCGTTCAGTACCCTGCAGTAAACCCACGGAGCATTTTTGAGGATGGTTTCCCGATCCCGGGTTTCGAACCTCGAATGCTGGTCTCGGGCTATATCGGAGGCGGTCCCGATCAGTATCCCGATCGCCTTGCGGCGGTCTCCTCTGCCTCCTTTCTGACCCCGGAAGCGCCCCCGACCCAGATCATCCTTCCCGAGAAGGACAGCCTGGTGGTCGCTTCTGGCACGCTGGCCTTCGTTCAGCAGGCCGAAGTGGCAGGGGTCGATATCGAATTGGTGCGGATCCCCTTCGCAAACCACGTTTTCAATCAGATCGCCGCAAATTCGCTTGGAAACCAGATTGGCCGCACGGTTCGCCTGCGGTTTCTCGAACAGCATGTTCGCTGAGTTGGGGCGGAATAGCTTCACTGACGCCGACTTCCAGGCAATGACCGTGCGAAAGTCGAAGCACCCATTGCATCGGCATTTGTCAGGCGCCGCGACTTGGTGGCGTGTCCGGTAAAGACCTTCGGGAAACACATATCAAAACCGATGGCATCGGTTCGAACGCGGCTTGCAACCGCCGCACGGCGCACTGCCCGCCCGTATCCGTCCCCGCCCGCGCCGCGGCGCCA
>SKNG01000450.1 GCA_007120685.1 Paracoccaceae bacterium
CGATCGAGTTCCGCTTCATCTCTGACCCCGCCGCCGCCACCGCGGCGCTGCTGGCCGGCGATCTGGACGCCTTCCCCGGCTTCCCCGCGCCAGAGCTTGTCGCCCAGTTCGAGGCCGACCCGCGCTTTACCGTCAATGTCGCCAGCACCGAGGGCGAGGTGATCCTGGCCATGAACAACGGCCGCGCGCCCTTTACCGACATCAACTTCCGCCGCGCCGTCAGCCATGCCATCGACCGCGAGGATATCATCGAGGGCGCCATGTATGGCTTCGGCATCCCCAACGGCACATTCTACCCGCCGCACGGGCCGGCCTATGTCGATCTGACGGATCGCTACCCGCTGGACCATGACGCCGCCCGCGCGCTGATCGATCAGACCGATTTCGACGGGCGCGAACTGGTCATGCGCCTGCCGCCCTTCCCCTATGCCACCCGCTCGGGCGAGATCATCCAGCAGCAGTTGCAGGCCATCGGGTTGAACGTGCGGATCGAGAATGTGGAATGGGGTTTCTGGCTGGAAGAAGTGTTCCGCGGCCAGAACTACGACTTCACCATCATCGCCCATACCAGCCCCAACGATCTGGGCAACTTCGCCCGCGGCCCGGGCTATTTCTACGCCTATGAGGACGAGGATTTCGTCGAATTGTGGAACGCCATCCGCACCGAGACCGATGACGACGCCCGGCTGGAGATGCTGCGCCAGGCGCAGATCCATGTCACCGAACAGGCGGTGCACGGCTTCCTGTTCCAGCTTCCCGCCATCGGCATCTTCCGCGACGGGGTTTCGGGCTTCTGGCCCTCGCAGCCGGTGCTGCAACTGCCGCTGACCGAAGTCTCGATGAACTGACGCGCCCAGATAGGCGCTGGCCGCGGGCGGTTTCGCCGCCCGCGGCCTGATTTCGGAACGCCCCGCCCGCATGGCCTATTTCCTGATCCGCCGCACCATCGGCTTCGTGCTGACGCTGCTGACCGTCTCGGTCGTGGTCTTCGCGGTGATGAACATCCTGCCCGGCGATCCGGCGCTGACCATCCTGGGCATCGAGGCCAGCGAGCAGGCACTGGAGAACCTGCGTCGGCAACTGGGGCTGAACGATCCCGTCCATATCCGCTACCTGAACTGGATCGGCGCCGCGCTGCAGGGCGATTTCGGCACCAGCCATTCCTTTCGCGTCCCGGTCAGCGAATTGATCGTCGAGCGCCTGCCGCTGACCGTCTCGCTGGCGATCAGCGGCATGGTCGTCACCATCATCCTGGCGCTGGTGCTGGGCGTGGGCGCGGCGGCGAACCACGGCAAGCCGGGCGACTGGGGGGTGATGTTCCTCGCGCAGATCGGCATCGCGGTGCCCTCCTTCTGGCTGTCGATCCTCTTGATCCTGCTTTTCGCCGTTACCCTGGGCTGGCTGCCCCCGGGTGGCTTTCCCGGCTGGTCGGACCCGGTGGGGGCGGTGCGCGCGCTGATCATGCCCACCGCCGCGCTGGCGCTGGTGCAGGGTGCGGTGCTGGCGCGCGTCACCCGCTCCTCGGCGCTGGAGGTGATGCGGCTGGATTACGTCCGAACCGCCCGAGCCAGCGGCTTTTCGCGCCAGCGGGTGCTGTGGCGCCATGTGCTGCCCAACGCGCTGGTGCCGATCGTGACCATCGTCGGGCTGCAATTCGCGTCGCTCGTCACCGGGACCATCGTGATCGAGAACGTGTTCTCATTGCCCGGGCTGGGGCGGCTGATCTTCCAGTCGATTTCCAACCGCGACCTGCCGACGGTGCAGGCGCTGGTGATGCTCTTCGCGGCCATCGTGGTGACGGTCAATTTCATCGTCGATGTGATCTATGTCTTCATCGACCCCCGCCTGAAAGCCCGCACATGAAGGCAGACCAATGAGCGGCCGGCTACCCGTCAACCTGATCATCGGCGCCGTGCTGGTGGCGCTGGTGGTGGGCGTGGCCGCGCTGTCGCTTGTCTGGACGCCGCATGACCACGCGGCCATGACCATCCGCAACCGTTTCCAGCCCGCCGATGCCACCTTCTGGCTGGGCACCGACCAGCTGGGCCGGGATATCGTTAGCCAATTGATGGTGGCGGCGCGCAACTCCATGACCGTGGCGCTGGTTGCGGTGCTGATCGGCGGTAGCATCGGGGTGATGTTCGGGCTTCTGGCCTCGGCCCTTGGCGGCTGGGTGGAAGACCTGATCATGCGCGTGGCCGATATCGGCTTCGCCTTTCCGGCGCTTTTGTTCGCCATCATGCTCTCGGCGGTCTTCGGCCCGTCGCTGACCATCGCGGTGGCCGCCATTGCCTTCATCAACATCCCCGTCTTTGCCCGCGTCAGCCGCGCCAGCGCCAACCAGATCTGGACGCGCGACTTTGTCGCCGCCGCCCGCGCTGCCGGCCATGGCCGTTTCGCCATCTCGCGCGATCACATCCTGCCCAATATCGCCGCGCCGGTGATCGTGCAGGGCACCATCGAATTCGCCGTGGCGATCCTGGCCGAGGCCGCGCTGTCCTATCTGGGCCTGGGCGCGCAGCCCCCCTCGCCCAGTTGGGGCCGCATGCTGTCAGAGGCGCAGACGCTGATGTTCATGGCCCCGCATCTGGCGATCTATCCGGGCATGTGCATCGTCATCGCCGTGCTTGGCTTCAGCCTGCTGGGCGACGGGCTGCGCGATATCACCGACCCGCGGCTGAAACGGAGGCGGGCATGATGGCACTGACCCAGGTGTCGGTCGCCTTCAGCGGCGCGGTGGCGCTGCGCGAGGCGTCGGTGAGCATCGCCCCCGGCGCGCGGCTGGGGATCGTGGGCGAATCGGGTTGCGGCAAGTCCATGCTGGGGCTGTGCCTGATGGGCATGGTGCCCGATGCCGCACAGGTCACGGGCTCGATCCGGCTGAACGGGCAGGAACTGGCGGGCGCGCCGGAACGGGTCTGGCGGCGGCACCGGGCGCGCGATGTGGCGATGATCTTTCAGGAACCGATGGCGGCGCTGAACCCGCTGAAACGCGTGGGTGAGACGGTGATGGAGCCGCTGATGATCCATGAGGGCCTCTCCCGCCCTGCCGCCCGCGCTCGTGCCTTGGCGCTTTTCGAGGAAGTCGGCCTGCCCGACCCCGCAGCCAGCCTGCGCCAGTATCCGCACGAAATATCTGGCGGGCAGCGCCAGCGGGTGCTGATCGCGCTGGCGCTGGCCTGTGACCCCGGCCTGCTGGTCGCAGACGAGCCGACGACGGCGCTCGATGCCAATGTCGCGCTGCGCATCATCGAGCTGCTGGTGCGGCTGTCGAAATCGCGCAACATGGCGCTGGTCTTCATCAGCCATGACCTGGCCGCGGTGTCCCGCGCGACCGAGCAGATGCTGGTCATGTATGGCGGCGATATCGTCGAGCGTGGCCCCACCGCGCAGGTGCTGGCCGCGCCACGCCACCCCTACACCCAGGGCCTGCTGGGCGCCCGGCCGGGGCTGGAAAACCGCGGTCGCACGCCGGACGGGCGGCGCAAGCGGCTGGTGACGATCCCGGGCACCGTGCCGCCGCTGTTCGACCTGCCGCAGGGCTGCCGCTTTTCCGGGCGCTGCGGGCAGGAATTTGCCCCCTGCGCCCGCCATCGCCCGCAACCCACAGCGCTTGGCGGCGGGCAGGAGGCCGCCTGCCATCTTCTCTCGCCCCTCCACGCTGGCCGGGGGGCAGCATGAGCGCGCCGCTCTTGCAACTCGAAGGCGTCACCCGCCGCTACCGCATGCCACGCACGGCGCTGTTCCGCCCGCCGCCGGTGCTGACGGCGGTGGATAATGTGTCGCTGAGCCTGAACGCCGGGCAGACGCTGGGCATTGTGGGCGAATCCGGCTCTGGCAAATCCACCCTCGCGCGCATGATCATGGCCTTCGAGGCGCCGGACGAAGGTGCGGTGCTATTTCAGGGCGCCGACCTCAACCGCCTGTCCGGCGCCGATCTGCGCCTCGCCCGCCGCCGGTTCCAGATGGTATTCCAGGACCCCTTCGGCTCGCTGGATCCGCGCCGCCGTGTGGGCTGGTCCATCGCCGAACCCCTGCGCGCCACCGGGGCCGAGGACAGCGCCGCCCGCGTCACCCAGGCGCTGGATCAGGTGGGCCTGCGCGCCGGCGACGCCGAGAAATATCCGCATGAATTCTCCGGCGGCCAGCGCCAGCGCATCGCCATCGCCCGCGCCATCGTCACCCGCCCGGCGCTGCTGGTGGCCGACGAGGCGGTGTCGGCGCTGGATGTCTCGGTCCAGGCGCAGATCCTGAACCTGCTGATGGATCTGCAGGAGGAAATGGGGCTGGCGATGATTTTCATCAGCCATGACCTTGCGGTTGTCGCCTGTATCTGCGACCGGATACTGGTCATGCGGAACGGAAAAAGCATCGAGACCGGCGACACCGGCGCGCTGATCGCGAACCCGCGCCATGACTACACACGCTCGCTGCTGGTCGCCTCGGGGCTTGAGACATGACGCATTTCCTGCATCTGACCGATCTGCACCTCTCCGTCGGCGCCAACCATCAGGCAAAGGCCGATCTGCTGGCCCGCATATCCGATGCCATCCCCAGCCTGCGCATCCCGCCGGATTTCGTGGTCATCAGCGGCGATCTGGCGGACCGGGGCGACACTCACAGCTACGCCGCCCTGCGCCCGATGATCGAGGCTTTCCCGGTCCCCGTGGTGCTGGCGCTGGGCAACCATGACCGCCGCGCAGGCTTTCACGCCACTTTCAGCGCCGCGGCCCACGACGGCCCGCATGACCATGACACGGTGCTGGCCGGGCTGCATGTCATCACGCTGGACACGGCCGTGCCCGGCCGCGTGGCCGGCGCGCTGGATACCGGGCAGATCGACTGGCTGCGCGCGGCCATGGCGCGGCATGCCGATCTGCCGAAACTGATCGTCGCCCATCATCCGCCGATGACCGAGGCCGGCGCCCTGCCCTGGACCTGCCTGGACGCCGCCAGCAGCGACGCGCTGGCCGAGGCGCTGGCGGGGCAACGCGTCACCGGCATCCTGTCCGGCCATATCCACATGAACCGCTTCAGCCTGTGGCGCGGTGTGCCGCTGGTGGTGTCATCGGGCCTGCATTCCACCATCGACCCGCTTTATGACGCGGGCCTGCGCATCCGCGAAGGCGCCAGCTTCGCCATGGTGCGGCTGATCGGCACCGACCTGTCGGTGCATTTCGTCCCCGTCCTTCCAGAGGGGCGCGAACTGGGCCTGATCGACATCGCCCGGTTGAAGGCCTTTGCATGAAGAACGACCCGCTTTTCGCCCGCCGCCATCTGGCCCTGCCCGGGGTGCACAACATCCGCGACCTGGGCGGCTATGCCACCGCGCGCGGCACCCGCACGCCCTGGCGCCGTTTCCTGCGCGCCGACAGCCCCCATGCGCTGGATGAGGCCGGTCAGGCGAAATTGCAGGCCGAGGGGCTGGCCACCGTGATCGACCTGCGCAGCCAGCCGGAAGTCGAGGAAAACCCCAACCCATTTGCCCGCCGCAAGGGCGTTGCCTATGTCAACCAGCCGGTGTTCCGCGCCATGGCCCCGGCCGCGCTGGCCGCGGTGGGCGATCAGCCCGGCACCGACCCGCTGCTGCATTTCTACCAGAGCGCGCTGGACAAGCGGCACGAGGCGCTGCGCGAGATCATGGCGCTGATCGCCGGCGCGGGAGAGGGCGCGGTGA
>SKNG01000172.1 GCA_007120685.1 Paracoccaceae bacterium
AAAACCACTCGCCCCAGAACTGGAACAGCGCCAGCCCGATGGCCAGCGTGCCGCCCAGCACCGCGCCGACATAGGGGATGAAGGTCAACAGCCCCGCCGTCACCCCCACCACCAGGCCGAACTGCAGCCCCACCGCCATCAGTGCGATGCCGTAATAGGTGGCCATCAGCACGCAGACCGAGCCCATGCCGCGCAGGAAGGCGGCGACGGAGCCGTCGATCTCGCCCAGCAGGCGGCGGATGGTGGGGGCGTGCTGGCGGGGAAACAGCGCATCGACGCGGGCCACCAGGCTGTGCCAGTCGATCAGCAGATAGGTGGCCACCACCGGCACCACCACCAGCAGGATCAGCACCGAAAGCAGCGATTGCGCCGATGACAACAGCCCCATCGCCATCGTGCCACCGCGTTCCTGCAGCCAGCCGCCCAGATCGTCCAGCGCGCTGCGCAACTGTTCCTCGGCCTCCTGCAGCTGCGGAAACTGCGAAACCAGCCAGCTCTGAAAGGCTTCGGCATAGTCCGGCGCGGTATCGGCCAGTTGCATAGCCTGGGCCACCAGCGGCGGCACCACCAGGACGATGATCAGGGCCATTAGCGCCAGCGCCGCCAGCATGATGGCGATGGTGGCCAGAACCCGGCCCAGCCCCAGCGCGTCCAGCCGGTTGACCACCGGGTTCAGGATATAGGCCAGCCCGACACCGATGATGAAGGGCAGGATGACATCGCCCAGAAACCACAGCACCAGCACCACCACCAGCGCCGCCAGGCCCCAGTAGCGCAGTTGCGTGGCAACCGGCAGCGCCATCGCGTCAGATCTGCTTCTCGGGCATCTGCACCACCAGCCCGTCCAGATCGTCGCTCACCCGCAACTGGCAGGTCAGACGCGAGCGTGCCGGGTCGGGCTCATAGGCGAAGTCCAGCATGTCCTCTTCCATCGGGTCCTTGGCGGGCAGCTTTTCCACCCACTCCGGCGCGACATAGACATGACAGGTCGAACAGGCGCAGGCGCCGCCGCAATCGGCCTCGATACCCGGGATGCCGTTGTCGCGCGCGCCTTCCATCACGGTCAGCCCGTTTGGCACCTCGACAACATGTTCGGTGCCGTTGAATTCGATATAGGTGATCTTCGCCATGCCTTCCTCGTCCAGCCGCTGTCCCGGTGCATTCGCCCCGACATAAGCCAGCGCCCGAGGCTTGACCAGAGGCCGCCACCCCTTGCCGCGCCGTCTGCCGAGGGAATGCCGCGCCATTTCCCATCTCGTGCCCGTTTCCTGCCCGCGTTTTGCCTCAATCCCGGGCGAAGGATTGTTCACGAAACCGCAACAACCTTATCCAGCAAGCCAATCCGGTGCCGCCATGACCCTCAGATCGCCTTTCGGACCGAATACCGGAAATTCGCGCGCCATCCCGGGCAGCCGTTTTCTGCTGGCGGTCTGCGCTCTGGCACTGAGCGCCTGCCAGACCGCCGCGCCAGAGGCCACGGCGCAGCGCGGCGACATTGCCGCGCCGATGCCGGGCCAGACCGAGGTTGCGGCCGATATCTGCCTCGCCTCGGCCATGGTGCCGGCGGTGGCGCCCGGCTCGATTGGCGAAAGCCTGGACGAGGTGCCGCTGGAAGAACACCGATTCGCCGTGCCCTGCCCGGACCAGATGGACACCGACTTCCTGGCATCGCTGCAGCGCGCGCTGATCGTGCGCGGGTATCACGAGGGCACGGTGAGCGGGGAAATGGACAGCGCCACCACCGAGGCCATTCGCCGCTACCAGCGCCCGCGGGGGCTGGACAGCGAGATCCTCTCGCTCGATGCCGCGCGCGCGTTGGGGCTGGTCGCCGTGAGCCGGGCATCGCTGTAGGCGCCAATCCGCCACCCGGGCCTTTTTTCCGACGCGCTGGCTACGACGCCTCCGGCACCAGCCGCATGTGCCGCGCCCGTGCGCCCCGTTCGATGGCCGCCGCCGCCAGCCGGTCGATCTGCAATTCGTGCCGAATCTCTTCCAGCATGCGCAGCTCCGTCTGCATCAGTTTGCCGTCGGCGGCGGCGATGTCGCAGGCCAGGGCATAGGCGGTCTCGTGCAACCGCTCGGGCAGGGCCACGCGGATCAGGCCCAGCAGCGCATCCAGCCCGTCCTCTTCCTCGAACAGGTCGAAGACGGTCTGTCCGATACTCTTCACCCGGTCGAAATCGTAGCCGGCGAAGATCGGCAACTGGTTGACCTGCTGCTCGATGGCCAGCAACTCGCTGGTGCGGATCTCGGAATCCGAAACCGAAACCGCCAGCATGATCGCCACCAGGCTGTCTTGCGGCGAAAGGGCGGGAAGCGGCTTGGCCATCGCGGGGTTCCTTCAGGGCGGCGTGACGCTCAGATTATTGACTGCGCGTGGACCGGGCAATAGGTAGCCGAGGCCCCAACCGCCCGTCTGTGCCGGGCTGCCAAGCGAAAGTGACCCCATGACCAGCCTGCGCGACGCCGCCATGACATCGAAAGCCTGGCCTTTCGAGGAAGCGCGCAAGCTGCTGGCGCGCTTCGACAAGGCCCCGCCCGCCAAGGGTCACGTGCTGTTCGAGACCGGCTACGGCCCTTCCGGCCTGCCGCATATCGGCACCTTCGGCGAGGTGGCGCGCACCACCATGATCCGCCGCGCGTTCGAGGTTATATCCGACATCCCCACCCGGCTGGTGTGTTTTTCCGACGACCTGGACGGCATGCGCAAGGTGCCCGACAACGTGCCGGACCCCGCCGCCCTGCGCGACCACCTGCAGCGCCCGCTGACCGATGTGCCGGACCCGTTCGGCACGCATGACAGTTTCGGCGCGCATAACAACGCCATGCTGCGGCGGTTTCTGGATACCTTCGGGTTTCAGTACGAGTTCATCTCGGCCACCGACTTCTACCGCACGGGCCAGTTCGACACGGTGCTCAGGCGCGCGGCCGAACGCTACGACGAGATCATGGCGGTGATGCTGAAGTCCCTGCGCGAGGAGCGCCAACAGACCTATTCCTGCTTCCTGCCCATCCACCCCGAAACCGGGCGCGTGCTCTATGTACCCATCAAGCATGTGGATGCGCGCGAAGGGACGGTGACGTTTGATGACGAGACGGGCCGCGAATGGACGCTGCCGGTCACGGGCGGGCATGTGAAGCTGCAGTGGAAGCCCGATTTCGGCGCGCGCTGGGCGGCGCTGGATGTTGATTTTGAAATGTATGGCAAGGATCACAGCACGAATACGCCGATCTATGATCGGATTTGTGAAATTCTCGGCGGGCGGGCGCCGAACCATTTCACCTATGAGCTGTTCCTGGACGAGAAGGGCGAGAAGATCTCGAAATCCAAGGGCAATGGTCTGACCATCGACGAATGGCTGACCTATGCCGCCAGCGACAGCCTGTCCTATTTCATGTATCTCAAGCCGAAAACCGCCAAGCGGCTGTGGTGGGACGTGATTCCCAAGGCGGTGGATGAATACCACCAGCAATTGCGCGCCTATCCCGGGCAGACGGTGGAACATCAGGCGGCAAACCCGGTCTGGCACATCCACGGCGGGCAGGTGCCGGAAAGCCGGATGGTGGTCAGTTTCGCGATGCTACTGAACCTCGCCTCGGTCGCCGGGGCCACAGACAAGGCCGGGCTCTGGGGCTTCATCCGCCGCTATGCGCCCGAGGCCAGCCCCGAAACCCACCCCGATCTGGACGATGCCGCCGAATACGCCGTGCGCTATTTCCGCGATTTCGTGGCGCCCGGGCGGGTCTATCGGCTGCCTGACGAGCGTGAGGCGGCGGCGATGGCCGATCTGGTGGAACGGCTGCGGGTCTGGGAGGGGGGCCTCGATGCCGAGGCGTTGCAAACGATGGTCTTTGCCGTGGGCAAGGACCACGGGTTCGAGCCGCTGCGCGCCTGGTTCAAGGCGCTGTACGAGGTGCTGCTGGGCGCGAGCGAGGGGCCGCGTTTCGGCGGGTTCATCGCGCTTTACGGGATCGAGGAGTCCGTGGCGCTGATCGAACGCGCGCTGGCCGGCGAGCTGGCGCAGCGCGATTAGCGTTCCGCACCTCGCCCCTGTTTACCTGCGTGTTCGCGCTCCTCCGCCATGACAGGCCCAATGTTACCCATGGCGGGACCTCAATCTCAGCTCAGGAACACTGGAACGGGTCGCGTTCATTCGTATTCACGCGACCCGTTCCACCCCTTTGATTTCGCATGTCGAAAAGCTCGGAACCGGAATCCACTTCCGAGCGACATGCTCTAGATCGGCCCGGAACACTAGATCGGCCCGGAACATTAGATCGGCACTGTCAGATCGTCGAACCCCTGCGGGATGATAAGGTTGTGCCGCCCCAGATCGCCCACCCGCCGCTCGCCGCATAGCGCCATGGTCAGGTCCAGTTCCTTGTGGATCACCTCCAACGCCGTCTTCACGCCCTGCTGGCCCATCGCCCCCAGACCATAGGTAAAGGCGCGGCCGATATAGGTGCCCTTCGCCCCCAGCGCCAAGGCCTTCAGCACGTCCTGGCCAGAGCGGATGCCGCTGTCCAGATGCACCTCCACCCGGTCGCCGACCGCCTCCATGATCGCCGGCAACGCGCGGATCGTGCTGGGCGCGCCGTCCAGCTGCCGCCCGCCGTGGTTCGACACCACAATCGCATCCGCCCCCACCTCGGCGGCGCGGCGGGCGTCCTCGGGCTCCATGATGCCCTTGACGATCATCTTGCCGCCCCACCATTCCTTGAACTGCGCGATCCGCTTCCAGTCCAGCGAGGGGTCAAACGCCTGGTTCGTCCAGGTGGCCAGCGAGGACGGGTCACTGACCCCCTTCGCATGGCCCACGATATTGCCGAAGAAACGTCGCCTGGTGCCCAGCATCTCCAACCCCCAGGGGACCTTCGTGGCCAGGTTCAGCATCGAGGCCAGGGTCAGTTTCGGCGGTGCTGACAGCCCGTTCTTCAAGTCGGCGTGGCGCTGGCCCATGATCTGCAGATCCACCGTGATGACGATGGCCGAACACTGCGCTGCGCGCGCGCGATCGAACAGGCGCCGCATGAAATCGTCGTCCTTCAGCGTGTAGACCTGAAACCAGAAGGGACGCTTGGTGTGCTTCGCCACATCCTCGATCGAACAGATCGACATGGTGGAGAGCGTGAAGGGCACACCGAAACGTTCCGCCGCCCGCGCCGCCTTGATCTCGCCATCGGCTGATTGCATGCCGGTCAGCCCCACCGGGGCCAGCGCCACCGGCATCGCCACCTCCTCGCCGATCATGGTGCTGGCGGTCGAACGTCCGGCCATATCCACCGCCACCCGCTGGCGCAGGCGCAGTTTGCTGAAATCGCTGACATTCTCGCGCAGGGTCTGCTGCGTCCAGCTGCCCGATTCCGCATAGTCACGGAACATCTTCGGCACGCGGCGCCGATAGATCCGGCGCAGGTCTTCGATTTCGGTGATGACGGGCATGGGGTCCTCCGGATTGGTCAGAAAGGGTTACCACCCACCCCCCGCTCGAGCAAGAAGGCGCAGGGGTTGCATTTGGTCCGATATCGTACTAATTAATGCGAAATCGAACCAAAGGAGCGAATCGCATGTCCCTGACCCGTCGCCGCACCCTGGCCCTGATTGGCGGGGGCACCGTGTTTGCCGCCGCTGCGGGCGCTGGCACCTTTCTGGCCACCCGCACCCC
>SKNG01000061.1 GCA_007120685.1 Paracoccaceae bacterium
AACCCCGCCCCGCCCGCGCGCCGCCGCGCCTTTGTGCAGCGGCTGGACTATGTGCCGCTCGACGCCGGCGGCGATACCGGCTGGCAGGCGCTGAAGGACCGCCTGCGCGCCGAGGTGATCCGGGCCTTCTATTTCTCGGTCGCGCCGGGGCTGTTCAGCCCGCTGGCCGACCGGCTGGACCGCTGGGGGCTGGTGACGCCGGATACGCGCGTGGTGGCCGAAAAGCCATTTGGCCATGATCTGGCCAGCGCGCGCGCGCTCAACGCCATGCTGGCGCGTCATTTCACCGAGGCGCAGGTCTACCGGATCGACCATTACCTGGGCAAGGAGACGGTGCAGAACCTGATGGCGGTGCGTTTCGCCAATATCCTGTTCGAGCCCCTGTGGAACGCGCGTTTCGTCGATCATGTCCAGATCACCGTGGCCGAAACCGTTGGCGTGGGCGGGCGCGGCGGCTATTACGACAGCGCTGGCGCGATGCGCGACATGGTGCAGAACCATCTGATGCAGCTTCTGTGCCTGACCGCGATGGAACCCCCGCACCGCTTCGACGCAGACGCCATGCGCGACGAGAAGCTGAAGGTGATCCGCGCGCTGGACCCGGTGAAGCCGGCGCAGGTGGTGCGCGGCCAGTACCGCGCGGATGAGAGCGGACCGTCGCTGCTGGAGGAGCTGGGCAACCCGGCCAGCGGCACCGAAAGCTATATCGCGCTGAAGGTGGGGATTTCGAACTGGCGCTGGAAGGGCACGCCCTTCTATCTGCGCACCGGCAAGCGGCTGGCGGCGCGGGTGTCGGAAATCGCCGTCACCTTCCGTGACCCGCCGCACTCCATCTTCGGCGAAAGCGCCCGCTGGCGCGAGAATGTGCTGGTGATCCGCCTGCAACCGAATGAAGGCATGGACATGCGGGTGATGATCAAGGAGCCCGGGCCGGGCGGCATGCGGCTGAAGGACGTGGCGCTGGACATGAGCTTTGCCGAGGCGCTGGGCGATGACACGCCGATCCCGGATGCCTATGAGCGGCTGATCATGGATGTGATCCGGGGCAACCAGACGCTGTTCATGCGCTCGGACGAGGTCGAGGCCGCCTGGGCCTGGACCGACCCGGTGATTGCCGCCTGGGCCGAGGCAGGCGTGCGCCCCCTGGCTTACGCGCCGGGTTCCGGCGGGCCAGAGGCAGCGGCGGGTCTGCTGAAACGGGACGGTCGGCGCTGGCGGGAGATACGCTGATGGATATGCACGAGTACCCCGACGCCGACATGCTGGCGCTGGCCCTGGCCAAGCGTCTGGCGGCTGATCTTCGCGCCGCGCTGGACCGTCGGGAACGCGCGCTGTTCGTGGTGCCGGGGGGCAGCACGCCGGGGCCGGTCTTTGACATCCTGTGCGACCTGGCGCTTGACTGGGGGCGCGTCGATCTGGTGCTCAGCGACGAACGCTGGGTGTCCGGCGATCATCCGCGCTCGAACACGGCGCTGCTGCGGGGGCGGCTGATGCAGGGCAAGGCGGCGGCGGCACGGCTGATCCCGCTGCATCTGGACCGCCCGGCGCCGGACGCGCAGGCTGTCGCCGCGCTGATCGACGGGCTGTCCGCCGCGCTGCCGGTCGATGTGGCGCTCTTGGGCATGGGGGTGGACGGGCACACGGCCTCGCTGTTTCCTGGCGCGCCGGAACTGGATGCAGCGCTGGCCGATGACGCCCCGCCGGTGATGGCGATCACCGCACCCGGGCAGCCAGAGCAGCGCGTGACGCTGACCGCGCCGGTGCTCTCGGGCGCCTTCGTCACGCATCTGGTGGTCACCGGCGAGGACAAGCTTGACGCTCTCAAAGCTGCCAAGGGCGCCGACCCGATGGCGCAGCCGGTGGCGCGTTTTCTGGGCGAGGCGCAGGTGCACTGGGCGGCCTGACCCGCGCCGCCATGCCTATTCGTCATCCCCCGGCCAGACCCCGTGGCGGCGGGCGAACCAGGGAAACAGCACCGCCTCCATCAGGATCAGGGTGATCAGCGAAAAGCCGAACCAGTTGACCTCGAACAGGATCAGCGAGAAGGCCACCCCGCTGCCCATGAACAGCACCGCGGCGGTCAGAAGCGCGATCAGCGACACCACCAGATCGGTCATCGCCAGCGCCATCAGCCCGCGCTGCGCCGCGCCGGGGTAGAGACCCAGATAGCCCACCGCCATGCAGACGGCATTGATGGTGAGGATCTGCAACTCCGGCGTCATGGCCGCCTCCTATCCCATTCCTGACGCGTCTGGAAGCCGCCTGCACAAACGCGCGTTCGAACGCGCGTTTGACGGCCCCTCGAAGGGCCGTTCCCCGCCCGACGGTTCCGCCCCGGCCGGCCCCGGTGCGCACCGGCACGGCCTGGCGCAACAGACGCGCTTTCGAAAGCGCGTCGCCCTCAAAACCCGTAGATGGCGCCGAACTTGACGGTCAGATAGTCGATCAGCGGCGCCTCGCCGGGCTCGGACCCGCAGGCATGCGCAATGGTCTCGCGCGGGCTGCGCAGGGCGCCGTGGCGGTGCACCCGCTCGCCCAGCCAGCGCACCGCCGGCATCGGGTCGCCCTGCCCGAGTGCTGCCTCCAGATCCGGCAGATCGGCCTGCATCGCCCGCCACAGGCAACCGGCATAAAGATTGCCCAGTGTATAGGTAGGAAAGTAGCCGAACAGCCCCACCGACCAGTGCACATCCTGCAGGAACCCATTCGCGGGGCGATCCACCGCCATGCCGAAATCCCGCTCGAACCGCTCGTTCCAGGCCCCTTCCAGATCATCCACCGCCAGATCGCCCGCTACCAGCGCGCGCTCCAGATCGAACCGCAACATGATGTGCAGGTTGTAATGCAGCTCATCCGCCTCGGTGCGGATGAAGCCCGGATGCACCCGGTTGACCGTGGCGCAGAACCCTTCCGCCCCGCCGCAGCCCGGATCGCCAAAGGTCTCTGCCATCACCCCGTGCAGCCAGCCGGTAAAGGCGCGCGAGCGGCCAAGCTGGTTCTCGAAGAACCGCGCCTGGGACTCGTGCACCCCCATCGAGGCCCCCTGCCCCAGCGGCGTCAGCGCATGGTCAGGCGCCACCCCCTGTTCATAGACGGCATGGCCCAGCTCATGGATGGTGGAATAGAAGCAGTTGAACGGATCGCCCTCATCCACCCGCGTGGTGATCCGCACATCGGCGCCGGAGCCCGAGCTGAACGGATGCACCGCCATGTCGATCCGCCCCCGCGTGCGGTCATAGCCGAAGCGTTCGGCCAGCATCTGCGCGATGCGGATCTGTTCGTCCCGGTCGAAATGGCCGCGCAGGGGTTCGGGCTGGCGAGCGGCCCCCATCACCGCCTCGCGCAGGGCCAGCAGTTGCGGGCGCAGCCGGTCGAACAGCGCCGCGACCTCGGCCCCGGTCATCCCCGGCTCGTAGAGCGCCAGCAGCGCGTCATAGGGATCGCCGCCATTGGCCATGGCCTGCGCTTCCTGCCGCTTCAGCCCCAGCACCCGGTCCAGCACCGGCAGGAAGGCGTCAACATCGTCCTTCGCCCGCGCCTCGGCCCAGATGCCCTGCGCGCGCGAGGTCTCCCGCGCGATTTCCTCGGCCAGATCGGCCGGCACGCGGGCGTGGCGGTCGTAATCGCGCCGGGCATGACGGATCAGCGCCGCGCCGGCCTCATCCGGCGCCTGCACGGCCGCCAGCCAGTCCCCCAGCCGCGGGTCGGTCCGCCGGGCGTGCAGAACCGCCTCCATCGCCGCCATCTCCTCGGCGCGCTGATCGGCGGCACCGCGCGGCATCACCGTTTCCTGGTCCCAGCCCAGCCGGCCCTGCACCTGCTCCAGCGCGCAGGTCACCCGCAGATGCGCCTTCAGCTCGTCGAAGGCACTCATGCCCGCGCGCCCCGCAGCGTGCTGCCTTCGGGGTAATTCGCCATGAACCGCGCGCGCAGGATGGCGACCCACAGCACCACGGCCAGGAACTGATGCGCGATGGCCAGATACCAGGGCGCGCCCTGCATTACCGTGGCGATGCCGAGGCCCACCTGCGCCAGCATCGCCAGCAGCATCAGGTTGAACGCCCGCCGCGTGGCGCCATGCGGGCTGCGCCGACCCCGCGCCCAGGCCAGCAGCGCCAGCACGGCCAGCAGATAGCCCACCTTACGGTGGATGAACTGCACCGTGCCGTCGTTCTCGAAGAGGTTGCGCCATGGCGGTTCCAGATCCCACATGCCGGGCGGGAACAGCGCGCCAGCCATCAGCGGCCAGTCGGTATAGCCGCGCCCGGCCTCGATCCCGGCAACCAGCGCGCCCAGCAGGATCTGGACGAAGCTCAGGTGCAGCACGCCCGTTGCCATCCCCGCCGCCGCCCGCTCGCGCCCGCGCCGGGCCTGCATCAGCTGCGCGGCGGGGCGGCCGAGCAGCATGGCATACCAGGCCAGCAACCCCAGAATGACGAAGGCCAGCCCCAGATGCACGGCCAGCCTGTAAGAGGCTACGGCGACCATCCCCTCGGTAAGCCCCGAGGCCACCATCCACCAGCCGATGGCGCCCTGCAGCCCCCCCAGCGCGCCCAGCAGCAGCAGCCGGCCCGTCCAGCCTGCCGGGATCTGCCGGCGGATCAGGAACCACAGGAAGCCCAGCGCCCAGACCAGCCCGATCAGCCGGCCCAGTTGCCGATGCCCCCATTCCCACCAGAAGATCACCTGAAACTCGGCCAGCGTCATGCCCTGGTTCAGCAGCCGATACTGGTCGATCTGACGATAGGCCTCGAATTCGCGGGCCCAGTCGGCCTCGGACAGCGGTGGAATTGCACCAGTCAAGGGCCGCCAGTCGGTGATCGACAGGCCAGAGCCGGTCAGCCGGGTCAGCCCGCCCACGGCGACCATCACCGCGACCAGACCGAAAAGCAGCATCAGCCAGGCCCGGATCGCCCGGCGGGCGCGCATCGCCCCGGCGCCGCCGGTCGGTGCCGGTGCCGGCTCGGCGCGGGCCTTCTCGCCCACATCCTCGAAGATCGCTCGTCTGGCCATCGCCATCTCCCTCACGCGCGACTGCAAGCTAGAACCCGGCGCGGGCGGCATCAACCCCGCCGGGCAAGCTGCCGCAGGATGCCGTGCAGCGTCTGCACCTCGGCCCGCGTCAACCCCCAGCGGGCCAGCATGGCGCGCAGGTTGCGCTTCATGCCGGGGGCCTTGTCCGGCGGGAAGAAGAAGCCGGCGGCATCCAGGCGCTGCTCGAAATGATCGCCCAGCGTCGCCACCTCGATGGCCTGCGCCATCTCGGCACCCGGCAGCGCGGGCGCGGTCGGGGCCGGCAGCCCGGCGCGCCGCCACTCATAGGCCATCAGCAACACGCATTGCGCCAGGTTCAGCGAATAGAATTCGGGGTCCACCGGCACGGTGACAATGGCCTGCGCCGGGATCAGATCGTCGTTTTCCAGTCCCGCCCTCTCGGGGCCGAACAGCACCGCCACCCGCTTGCCTTCTGCCGCCAGCCCGCGCGCCTCGGCCATCGCCGCTTCGGGGGTCATCACCGGCTTGACCAGCCCCCGCCCCCGCGCCGTGGTGGCATAGACCCGCTCGCAATCGGCAATCGCCGCCGCCGTGTCGGCAAAGAGCCCCGCCCGTTCCAGCACGCCCCCCGCGCCCGAGGCCATGGCGGTGGCCTTCGGGTTCG
>SKNG01000073.1 GCA_007120685.1 Paracoccaceae bacterium
CGGAAATCCATCGACACATCGCCCGTGGTCGGCGCCGACAGCGCGACCGTGAACTCCAGCAGCCGCTGCGCCGCCTGCGCCGTCGACGTCGACACCGTTACCTGCGTGTCGAGGATCGACAAGATCGGAACTTCGGACATACCCGGCCCTCCTCTATCACGCACGCTTCGGACTGCGGTGGACGAGTCGACCGGAAGCGCCCATTGCGGAAAATGCAGATAATCAGTATTTCAGATTTATCACTATCTTCACGTAAGCTCAACAGATTACCGCTGCAAAGCCTGCCTCGTCGCTTTGCAAGCGGTAGCCCCCGAAAGAAAGCGCGGCCGAAGGAAAACCTGAAAAAAGTGTTTACCGAGGGAGCAGGATATCGAACAACGGCGCGCCATCGACAAGGGAATGCGACTACCATTCTCGCCTTTTGCGGTATTGAAAAAAGGCACTGATCAACCATGTCGAGAGCCCTGGGAAGCCACTTAGGAGTGATTTGCCCAGCTTTTCGATTGCTGCCAGCTCAGGCTAGAAATTCGGCAGGAAATTTGTATGATCCAAATTCTTGGTGCAGCGTTGGGAACGTTAAACCGGAAAGAAAGATACAGCTAAACCCGAGGGCGAAATGATCAGGATACTGGCGTTTCTTTTCGCGGCTTCGCTCATCGCGCCCGCCGCCTTGGCACAACAACTGGATGTGGATTTTGAGATCGTCGAGGACGACCAGGCGGCGGGCTGCGCTGGAAGCGTCGTTGCCGGGCTGAATCCGAGCGGCGATGGTTTCCTGGCTGTTCGCTCCGGGCCAGGGACCGAATATCGTCAGATCGATGAACTTTATAATGGTGACATGGTACGAACCTGCGCGATGGAGGGGCCATGGGTGGGCGTCTATTATGGCGATCCCCGGCGGCGTGGCTGGGTTCATGGAAACTGGCTTCAGCACTTCGCCGGCTGACACCTGATGCCCAAGACACCCGAGTGGGTTCCAGCAGACGTCGCCGGCTGACCATCGCGCAAGGGTCCAAGCGTTCCGCGCAGCCGCTGCGGCACACGGCGGTAGCCCGCTGATTTGCATCAACCTTCCATGCGAGGAACAGACCGAAGCCTCCGGCATCCAGCGCTTCACCGGCGCCATTCTGACCGCCCCCTCGCGTCCGCATCATCAGGTTGCCCGCGGACAGCAAGTGACTTGCGCAGAAGGGTGGACAGTCACGCCAGCCGCCTCTGCCTGACCCACCGCGCGCAGACTTGGCCCTGGGCGGACCGAGCGATCAGTTGTGTGATCGGCGCCGCTGCTAGCCCGTTGTCTGCGACTGCGCCGCTTCCATATTCTGGAGCTGCCGACTTTTTCACCAAGTGGCTGCGTTTTGCATCGGCATTGACAGTTTCCTGGTGTTATATGCTTCGCGAAGGACACAGGCACGGCGCGCCCGAGCACTCAACCCGAGGCCGAAACAACCGAGACTCCGGCTTTCTGCATCTGCTGCTGCGCGGCTGCCAGAGAGCCGTCCAGATTGATCGCGCGGCACAGGTCGGCGCGCAGGGTGACCTCGAATCCCAGCCGCGCGGCATCCAGCGCCGACCAGGCGACGCAGAAATCGGTGGCCAGCCCTACCATCGTCAGATGCTCGGCACCGCGTTCGCGCAGATACCCGGCCAGACCGGTGGCGGTGCGGCGGTCATTCTCGAAGAACGCCGAGTAGCTGTCCAGCGCCCGGCGAAACCCCTTGCGGATCAACAATTGCGCCCGGTCCACCTGCAGCCCGGGGCAAAACGCCGCGCCGTCGCTGCCCTGCACGCAATGGTCGGGCCACAGCACCTGCGGGCCATAGGGCATGTCAACCATGCCGAAAGGGGCAGCGCCTGGGTGTTGGCTGGCGAAACTGGTGTGATCGGCCGGGTGCCAGTCCTGCGTCAGCACAATGGTCGGGAAATCCTCCATCAGCGCGTTGACCCCGGGCACGATTTCATCGCCGCCGGCCACGGCCAGGGCGCCGCCGGGGCAGAAATCATTCTGGATGTCGATGACGATCAGCGCCTCGGTCTCGTCCCGCATGCCGTCCTCACTGCTGCCGTTGCCACGGATGGCATCGTATTCAGGTTAGGCGCCGCTCAGGCGCCCGGTCAAGCGTGTCGCGCGGCGAACGCATCACGGGAAAGGCTGCCGTCGGCGCCGGGCGCGGCAGGCATGTCACGGTCGTCTCGGCCGGCCAGCATCTCCAGCGCGTTTTGCAGCGCCCGGGCCTTTTCGGGCCCCAGCCGGTCCAGCATCGCGGCTTCCAGGTCATGGGCGAAGCCGCGCACGCGGTCGCGCTTGCGTGCCCCCAGCGCCGAGAGAACCAGATGCACCTGGCGCTGATCCTCGGTCGAGATCTGACGCTGCACCAGCCCGTCTGCCACCATCCGGTCAACGATCTTGGACAGCGTCGGCGGCGCCAGCAGCACCAGATCGGCCAGCCGTCCCATGGTGATCGCCCGTTCCGCGTCGATCGCCTCCATGATGCGCCAGGCCTCTACCTGCACACCCTCTTCCTTCAGCTTGCGCGCCAGTTCCTGATGCACGGTGCGATGCGCCGCGGCCAGCGCATAGGCCAGATAGCCCGTCACCCCTGCATCATTGCTGCTCATTTCGCGCCCTCCGCCGCTGCTTGGCTCGAAAATATTTGACTTGGAAAGAAATTTCAATTCACCTTGTGGCCGGTAGCGGTAAATTGCCCGGTGAAACCCATGTCCGGCTTGCCACCCGCTTTGGGCCAGCCCGCAGGGCGCGGCGCGGAGAGCTTCCCGCGCATGGTCGCGCATGCCAGCGATGACCGGCTGCTCTCGCCCCGCACGGCCTTTCGCGTGGCGCTGGCGATCCCGATGTGCGGCGGCGCGGGGCTCTGGGCGCCGTCCTGCATCGCCGCCGCGCAACTGGCCACCGAAGAGATCAACCGCGCGCGCGGCATCCGCGACCGGCCTGTCGAACTGATCATGATCGACAGCGCGGTCGAGGCCGCGGCCCCGGTCGACGCGCTGGTCAACGCGCTGATCGACCTGGGCGCCATCGATGCCATCGTCGGCATGCATATCAGCGCCGTCCGCCAGCGCCTGGCCAAGATCGTGCAGGCGCGGGTGCCCTATATCTACACACCGCTATACGAAGGCGGCGAGCGCACGCCCGGCATCTTCGCCATCGGCGAGACCCCGCCCGAGCAGCTGGCCCCCGCGCTGGACCGGCTGCAGGCGCGCTATCGCCCGCGCCGCTGGGCGATGGTGGGCAATGACTACGTCTGGCCTCATAGCTCGCATTTCTTCGCGCGTGAGCATCTGCGCCGCCTGGGGGCGGAGCTGGTCTATGAACGCTACCTGCCCTTCGGCGTCGCCACGATGGAGGAAGAGGTCGCGGCGATGGCCTGCGCGCGCCCCGATGCGCTGCTTCTGTCGTTGGTTGGCCAGGATGCGGTCAGCTTCAACCGCGCCTTCGGGGCGGCGGGGCTGGACCGGCGCATGATCCGGCTTTGCTGCGCGGTCGAGGAAAACGGGCTTCTGGCCATCGGCGCGGAGAACCTGAAGCGGCTGTTTTCGGCCGCGGCCTATTTCGGCGCGCTGGCCACGGACGCCAATGCTGCCTTTCGCGAATCCTATCACGGCTTTCACGGCGATCACGCGCCGATGCTGAACGCGCTGGGCCAGTCCACCTATGAGGGGCTGCACTTCCTGCGTGCCCTGATGGAGACGGGCACCGAGGAATGGCGCGGCTGGACCGGGGCGCAGGCGGGGCGGGTGGCCCATCGATCGGCCCGCTGGCAGGCATCGGGCGATGCCGGGCGCGAGCGGCCGATCTTTCTGGCCCGGGCGGATGGTTTGATGTTTCATATCGAAGAACGGCTGTAAGCCGCACGGCCCCGCGAGGGGAAACGGAAGGGCCTGGCGACTGCCCGGCCGTAATTTGAAACAGAAAACAAAATACTTGAAACGGAAATCGTTTTGCGTCTAGCCTGATCCCGGAAGCCCGGGCGACAGACCCGGGCCAAGACGGGAGGCTGCCGTGCTCTGGTTCCTTGGCATTGTCGTTCTGGTCGTCGTCCTGTTGTTCGGGCTTTGGCTCCTGCAGCGCTTCTACGCCAAGGCCAGCCGTGAGACGGCGCTGGTGCGCACCGGTATGGGCGGCCAGCGCGTGGTGCTGGATGGCGGCTGTCTGGCGCTGCCGATCGTGCATCAGGTGCAACGCGTGACCATGGCCACGCTTTCCTTCCGCTTCACCCGCATGGGCGCCGAGGCGCTGCTGACCGGTGACCGGCTGCGCGCCGATGTCGAGATGGCATTCGAGCTGCGGGTCACGCCCAGCCGCGAGGGCGTGGCCACCGCCGCGCAGGCGCTGGGCAGCCGCATCGCGCGCGGCGGCGAGGCGGTGGAGGAGCTTTTCACCGCGCCGATCATCGCCGCCATGCAGAACGCCGCCGCCAGCCGCGCGCTGGACCAGATCCACCTGGACCGGGCAAGCTTTGCTGCCGAGGTCACGGCCGAAGTGGCGGCGCATGCCGAAAAGCTGGGCCTGACGCTGGTCGGCTCGGCGCTGGTCAGCATCGATCAGGCCGATTTCGCCCGGCTGAACGAAAACAACGCCTTCAATGCCGAAGGCATGCGCAAGCTGGCGCAACTGGTGGCCGAGCAGCGTAAGGAACGTGTGCGCATCGAGACCGAGGCCGATCTGGTGGTGCGCGAAACCCAGCTTGCCCAGACCCAGCGCCGGCTGGACATCGACCGCGCCGCGCGCGAGGCCGAGATCGCCCAGCGCGAGCATCTGCGCCGGCTGGAGGCCGAGGCCGACAGCACCTCACGCGTGCGCGCGGCGGTGGCCGAGCAGGCGGCAGAGGCCGCGCGCATCGCCAAGGAGCAGGAGATCAAGGCCGCGCAGGTCGCCAGCGACGAGGCGCTGCGCCGGCGCGAGATGGCGGCGGTGCAGGGGCTGGAAGAGGAAAAGCTGGCGCAGGAGGCCGCGCTGGCCCGCAAGCGCGCCGATACCGCCGAGGCAAAGGCCGCCGAAGAGGCCGCCCGCGCCCAGGTCCTGCTGGCCGCCGAGGCGGTGCAGGCGCAGAAGGAGCGCGCGGTGTCCGAGCGCGAGCGCGAGATGGCGCTGCTGCGCCAGAACCGCGAGGCCGCACTGATGGCCGCCCGCGCCGAGGCCGAAACCGCCGATCAGCGCACCCGTGCCCGGGCCGAGGCCGAGGCCATGGCCGCCCGCGCCCAGGCCGAGCGCGACCGCATGCTGGCCGAGGCCGAGGGCCGCGCCGCGCTGATCGCCGCCGAGAACGGGCTCGATCCGGCGGTAATCGCCATGCGGCTGGAAGAACGCCGGCTGGACCGCCTGCCCGAGATCATGACCCAGATGATGAAACCGGTGGAAAAGATCGACTCGATCCGCATCAACCATATCGGCGGATCCGGGGTGTCGGGTGGCGGCTCTGGCGCTGGCTCTGGCTCTGGTTCGGGGGCCGATGGCGCCTTCGGCACGGCGATGGAACAGATCCTCGGTATGGCTGTTCGGCTGCCCGCGATGAAGGCGATGGGTGCCGAGATCGGGGTCGATTTCGACGCCAACCTGGCCGGGCGCACCGCCGATTACGCCAATCGCATCAAACCGAAGGACGGCGCGGCTGCGCCGCCGAAGCCAGACGATGCGGCCGAGCGTGACCGGCTAGACGACGACAAGTGACCTGATCACCGCAAAAAGAAACAGAACAGGGAGACTACCGCATGACACTGAATCGCCGCCGCTTCCTGGCCACATCGGCCGCTGCCACCGGGGCGCTTGCCCTGCCGACCATGGCGCTGGGCCAGTCCGGCCCCATCCGCATGGGATCGGTCCTCGATGTCTCGGGCATCTTCTCGGCCTATGGCACGCCGATGGACATGGCCCAGCGCCTGGCCGTGGCGCAGATCAACGCCGAGGGCGGCCTTCTGGGCCGCGAGGTCGAAATCATCGGCTTCGACACCCAGTCCGACATGGCGCTTTACACCCAGTTCGCGCAACGTCTGGTGCGGCAGGAACGGGTGGATGTGGTGCAGGGCGGCATCCTCTCGGCCTCGCGCGAGGCGATCCGCCAGACCCTGCGCCGCGCCGAGACGCTCTATTTCTACAATGTCCAGTACGAGGGCGGGGTCTGCGACCGCAACGTCTTCATCAACGGCGTAACCCCGGCCCAGCAGGCCGAGGTGCTGATCCCCTGGGCGATGAGCGAATCCGGCCCGCGCGTCTATATCCTTGCCGCCGATTACAACTATGGCCAGATCACCGCGCGCTGGATCCAGAAATATGTCGGCGACAATGGCGGCGAGACGGTGGGCGTGGATTTCTTCCCGCTCGATGTCTCCGATTTCGGCTCGACCATCGCGCGCATCCAAACCGTCTCGCCGGATCTGGTGGTGGCGCCGCTCGTTGGCGGGCCGCATCTGTCCTTCTTCCGGCAATGGGCGGCGGCGGGGATGAACGAGCGTATCCCGCTGGCCTCGACCACCATGGGCGTGGGCAACGAACACCGCGTGCTGACGCCCGAGGAAGGCAACGGCATCATGGTCGCCTACAACTACGCCCAGGAACTGGACACGCCTGCCAACAATGCCTTCAAGGAAGCCTGGGCCGAGGCTTACGGCGACACCAACCTGATCCACGAGATCGCGGTGTCGCATTACATGGGCGTCAAGCTATGGGCCGAGGGCGTGCGGCAGGCCGGCACCACCGAGCGCATGCCGGTGATCGAGGCGCTGGAGGACAACCTGTCGATCGAAGGCCCCTCCGGCGTGATGACCATCGACCCGCAGACCCATCACGCGACGTTGGACGTGCATCTGATGCGTTTTGAGGATCAGGAGATGGCGCTGGTCGAATCGCTGTCGCAGCGCCCGCCGGTGGACACCCAGGCAGTCTGCGACCTGATCGCCAATCCCGACGAGAACACCCAGTTCGAGATCGAGATCTGACCACCCGCCCGCATAGCGCGGCCGGCCCCCCGCACCGCCCGGGGGCTGGCTTCTCCTGTCCGCCACCAATGGACCCTGCCGCATGGATCTGAGCGTCGTCATCGTGATCGAGGTGCTTTACGCCATCGCCTCGCTGGCGCTGATCAGCGCCGGGCTGGCGGTGGTGTTCGGCATGATGAAGGTGATCAACCTGGCGCACGGCGAATTCATGGTGCTGGGCGGCTATGCCACCATCACCGCCGTGGGGCTGGGGGTGAACATCTTCGTCGCCATGCTGGTGATCGCGCCCATCGTGGTGGGGCTTTTCGGGCTGGTCGTGGAACGGCTGGTGTTCCGGCATCTCTATGGCCGGATGATCGAC
Organism: Paracoccaceae bacterium; assembly: GCA_007120685.1. GTDB lineage: Bacteria > Pseudomonadota > Alphaproteobacteria > Rhodobacterales > Rhodobacteraceae > Pararhodobacter. The sequence continues at coordinate 7,316 of SKNG01000073.1, forward strand.
ACCATGCTGGCCTCCTGGGGCCTCAGCCTGATGATGATTGGCGGCTTCAAGATGATCTTCGGCAATACCACCACGGGGGTTTCCGGGCCGATCCCGGGGTTTTCGGTCGGCAACTATCAGGTCAATGGCTACAACCTCTTTGTCATCGTGGTCTCGGTGCTGCTGCTTGTCGCCATGGTGGCGGTGCTGCGCGGCACCCGCTTCGGCCTGGTGGCGCGCGGCACCATGCAGCGCTCCGACATGGCCGCCGCCATGGGCCACAGCCCGGATCGCGTCTACATGATGACCTTCGCGCTGGGCTCGGCGCTGGCCGGGCTGGCCGGGGCGGTGATGGCGCCGCTGGTGGGGTTGGTGCCGACCGCCGGCGCGGCTTTCATCGCCAAGGCCTTCATCACCGTGATCGCCGGCGGGCCGGTGTTGGTGGCGGGGCTGGCCAGCGCCTCGGGCGTGTTCGGACTGGTCAACCAGGTGTTTTCCTTCCTGGTCTCACCGGTGGTAGGCGATGTGGCGCTGCTGGTGGCGGCGGTGGTGCTCCTGCGGCTTGTCCCACGTGGGATCACCTCGCGCTTCTTCCGCGGGCGGATCTGACATGGCCATGCAGAATGGACGCTCGGCGGCGCGCGATACCGGGGTGGTGCTGATCCTCGGCGCGGCTCTGATCCTCGGCATGCCGCTGATCGCCGACACCAACATGCTGACGCTCCTGGTGGTCTACGGCATGCTGGCGCTCAGCCTGGGGTTGATCTGGGGCTTCGGCGGCATCCTGTGCTTCGGCCAGGCGGCGTTCTTCGGGTTGGGCGCCTATACCTTTGCCATCGCCGGCATCAATATCGGCGAAAGCACGCTGCCCCTGATCCTGTCGGTGCTGGTGCCGGCGGCGGTAGCGGCACTGCTGGGCGCCTTCATGTTCTACGGCCGGCTGGGCGATGTCTATCTGGCGGTCATCACGCTGGTCTTCTCGCTTATCCTGTTTCGCTGGCTGAACACCACGGCGGGGCCCGCCTATGTGATCGGCAATGCACGGCTGGGCGGGTTCAACGGGATCCCGGGCTTTCCGCTGCTGAACGTGCCGGGCTATCCGAGATGGGAACTCTGGGGCGATCCGCTCTATTACGTCGCTGCGGTTGCACTACTGATCGTATTCCTGCTGGTCAGCTGGCTGCTGCGCTCCAGCTTCGGCCGGATTGCCATCGGCATCCGCGAGAACGAGGAGCGCGTCTCGCTGCTGGGCTACGACATAAGGGCGCGCAAGACGGTGCTCTTCGCCGTCGGGGCTGGCATTGCAGGGTTGGCCGGCGCGCTCTTCGCCGCCTGGGCCGAGGTGGTGACGCCCTCGCTCTTCAGCCTGCAGCAATCGGCGGAGATCATCATCTGGTGCATCGTCGGCGGCCTGGGCACCCGCTTCGGCCCGGTGCTGGGGGCGGCGGTAGTGACCTCGATCAAGGTTTCGCTGGGCGGGCAGACGATGATCGACAACATGCTGGTGCTGGGGCTGATCCTGGTGCTGTTCGTACTGTTCCTGCCGCGTGGCATCGCGCCGGAAGTGGCAAGGCTCTGGGTCTGGGCGAGCGGTAGCAGGCGCCAGCCGGCCCGCCGCCGGGCCCCGCGCGGGGGCATCGCCGATGGCTGAGACGGTGCTGGAAACCGAGGGGCTGACCATGCGCTTCGGCGGCGTGACGGCGGTGGACAGCGTTTCGCTGAAGGTGCGGGCGCGCGAGCTGCGCTGCCTGATCGGCCCCAATGGCGCGGGCAAGAGCACCTGTTTCAAATGCCTCTGCGGCCTGCTGAAACCGACCGAGGGCCATGTCTACCTGCGCGGCGAGGAGACCACCGGCTGGGACCCGCATCGCATCGCCGCGCTGGGGGTGGGGATCAAGATGCAGGTCTCCTCGGTAATGGACGGGCTGAGTGTGCAGGAAAACATATGGATGGCTGCGCGCCGCCACCGCGACACACGCGCGGCAACCGAGAAGGCTTCGGAAGTGGTTGATCGTCTGGCCTTGGGGCCTATCGCGCACATCGATCTGGGGCGGCTGGCGCATGGTGAACGGCAACGGGTGGAACTGGGCCTGGTGCTGGCGCAGGATCCCTGGTTGGTGCTGCTGGACGAACCCGCAGCCGGCATGACGGGTGAGGAGGTAGCGCGTATGGCCGATATCATCCGCGAAATGACCCGCAGCGCGGCGGTGGTGGTGGTCGAACATGACATGCAGTTCATCCGCTCGCTGGCCTCGACAGTGACGGTGTTCCATCGCGGCCGGGTGTTGGTGGAAGACCATGTCGACCGTGTAATGGCCGACCCGGTGGTGCGCGATGTCTATCTTGGAAAACAGGCATGACGTTCATCTTGCCACAAATACTCAATCGCCGCCTGCCATCCGCCCAACGTCGGAAAGCGGGGCGCAAATTCCTTTCAACAAGGAATTTGCAAATCCCTTGTTTCAAGGGATTTGACGGGAGGCGGGAATGAACGCGCTGACGGACAAGCCGACCGGGAACACCGCTGCCGCTGATACCTGGCTGGAGGTCGGTGGCCTCTCGGGTGGCTATGGCCGCGTGCCGGTGGTGCGTGGCATCGATTTGACGGTGGCGTCGGGCGAGGTGGTCGGCATCCTGGGCCACAACGGTATGGGCAAGTCGACGCTGCTGAAGCTCATCATGGGTTTCCTGCCGGCAACCGGCGGGCGGGTGCGGTTCCGTGGCGCCGATATCACCCGCGATGCGCCCCATCGGCGCGCGGCGGCGGGGCTGGGCTATGTGCCGCAGGGCCGTGGGATCTTTCCGCAGCTCTCGGTGGCGGACAATCTGCGCTTTGCCTGGTCCGAGCATGCAGGCGCCGACGAAAGCGCCACGGTCGAACGTGTCCTGGCGGACTTCGCGAGGCTCAAGCCCCTTCTGAACCGCGAAGGGGGCGCGCTGTCGGGGGGCGAGCAGCAACTCCTCGCGCTCGCCCGCTGTCTGATGGGCGGGCCGGACCTGATCCTGCTCGATGAGCCGACCGAGGGAATCCAGCCCTCGATCATCGAGGAAATTGCCGAAACTCTGGGCCGGCTTCGGCAGACACAAGGGCTGGCGATCCTGCTGGTGGAGCAGAATTTCGACTTCATCGCCGATCTGTCGGACCGGGTGCTGGTGCTGGAACGTGGTCGGATTACCGGTAGCCTGGACCGCGACCAGCTGCACGACCGCGCGCGTGTCGACGAATTCCTGGGCTTCGGTGCCGCCCGCAGCACCCGCGCCCGGCCCGCATCCGCTGCCGCCAGCCAACCCGCGCCCCCCCGCGCCATGCCCGTTGCTACACCGCCACCCGCTTCCGCCCCGGCGCCGCTGAGCAGTCCTCGTAACAGCCTGCCACGATCGGCAGCGCCGCGTCCGCCACGCCTATCGTCACCACCACCGCAAAACGCGCCCCGCCCCGCCTTGCCCCTAACCGACCATCCCCTCAGCCCCCAGGGTGCCGCCATGACCGTCAAACGCCCCAGCCATGCCCAGATGCGCGCCATGGCAGACCGCTTCGGCATGTCGCTGACCGATGACGAGCTTGCCCAGTTCTCGGCTGTGATGGAGGGCTATGTGCAGACTTATGACCGGGTCAGCGCCGCGCCGGACAACCTGCCCGTGGTGCGCTATCCGCGCAGCCCCGGCTACCGGCCCGGCCCTTCGGAAAACCCGCTCAACGCCTGGTATTACAAGACCGAGGTGCACGGCGCCGTCGATGGCCCGCTGCGCGGCCGCCGCGTCGTGCTGAAGGACAATGTCGCCCTCGCCGGCGTGCCGATGATGAACGGCACCGCCATCCTGGAAGGCTACACGCCCGAGATTGACGCCACCATCGTCACCCGCATGCTGGACGCCGGCGCCATCATCACCGGCAAGGCACATTGCGAGAACCTGTGCCTTTCCGGCGGCTCGCACACCAATGCCACCGGCCCCATCCACAACCCCTGGAAGCCCGGCTATTCGGCTGGCGGCTCTTCGGGCGGGACAGCGGTGCTGGTCGCCACCGGCGAGGCCGATATGGGCATCGGCGGCGATCAGGGCGGCTCCATCCGCATGCCGGCGTCGAAATGCGGCATCGTGGGGATGAAGCCCACCCATGGCCTGGTGCCCTACACGGGCATCGTGCCCATCGAGCAGACCATCGACCATGCCGGGCCCATGACCCGCACCGTGGCCGACAACGCCCTCCTGCTGGAGGTGATCGCCGGCGAGGATGGGTTGGACCCGCGCCAATACGCACCGAAGGTCTATCGCTACACCGAGGCGCTGGGCCGCGGCGTGCGGGGCCTGCGCATCGGGGTGCTGCGCGAAGGCTTCGGGCGGGCGGAAAGCGAGGCCGATGTGGACGACAAGGTGCGCGCGGCGGCGGAAAAGCTGTCGGCGCTGGGCGCCGAACTGGTCGAACTGTCGATCCCGGACCATGACCACGCCAATGACCTGTGGCTGCCGATCACGGTGGAGGGGCTGCAAGACCTGATGATGAACGGCAACGCCTCGGGCACGAATTACAAGGGCCTCTTCCTGCCCTCGCTGACCGACCAGATGGGCACCTGGCGCAACCGCGCCGACGAGCTGACCCATTCGCTGAAGATCTGCATGTTCCTGGGTGAGTATTTCCAGACCCAGTATCGCGGCCGCTTTTATGGCAAGGCGCAGAACATGATGCGCGCCGTACGCGACCGCTACCTGGCCGAGTTGCACCGTATCGACATGCTGCTGCTGCCCACCATGCCGATGAAGCCGCAGCCGATCCCGCCGGCGGACTGTTCCATCGCCGAATTCATCCAGCGCGCCTTCGAGATGGTGGGCAATACCGCGCCCTATAACGCGCTGGGCTTTCCGGCGATCTCGGTGCCTTGCGGGATGTCGGAGGGGCTGCCCATCGGCATGATGCTGGTGGCCAAGCCATGGAACGAGATGGCGCTCTATCAGGCCGCCGATGCCTTCGAGGCCAGCGGCGACTGGCGCCTGATGTAGTCACGCAGCCGGGGGAGGGGCGCGCAGATGTCGATCCTGAACGAAAGCCTGGCGGACCGGCTGGCCACGCCCTTTGCCGCATCGACCCCGCCCCCTGACCCCGGCGCGCTGCGCCCGCAGGGCGGGCGGTCCTATGTCGCCGGGCCGCGCCAGCCGGCGCTGCGCCATGTCACCATCCCGCAACTGCTGCGCGAGACCGTCGCCCGCTTCGGCCCGCGCGATGCGGCGGTGTTCCCGGCGCAAGGGTTGCGGCTTAGCTGGTATGACCTGGACCGCCGGGTCGACCAACTGGCGGCCGGGTTTCTGGCGCTGGGGCTGGGGCGTGGCGACCGGGTGGGCATCTGGGCGCCCAACCGCCCGGAATGGCTGCTCACGCAATTCGCCACCGCGCGGATCGGCGCGATCCTGGTCAACATCAACCCCGCTTACCGGCTGGCCGAACTGGAACACGCGCTGAGCCTCTCGGGCTGCGCGGCATTGGTCACGGCGCGGCGGTTCAAAAGCTCGGACTATCTGGGCATGGTGCAGGAACTGGCACCGGAACTGGTGCAGGCACAGCCCGGCCGGCTGCAGGCCGCGCGCCTGCCCGCGCTGCGCTCGGTGGTGGTGATGGATGATGCCGGCGGCGAGCCCGTGCCCGGCGCGCTGTCGTTCTCCGCGCTAGAAAAACTGGCCGGGCCTGCGCAACTCTTGCGGCTGGATGCGGTGGACAGCACGCTGGACCCCGATGATGCGATCAACATCCAGTTCACCTCGGGCACCACGGGCGCGCCGAAGGGCGCCACGCTGAGCCATTACAACATCATCAACAACGCCGCCTTCGTCACCGATCGCATGCGCCTGGCCGAGACCGACCGGCTGTGCATCCCGGTGCCGCTATACCACTGTTTCGGCATGGTGATGGGCGTGCTGGGCTGCGTGACCAAGGGCGCAGCGATGGTTTTCCCGGGCGAGGGGTTCGAGCCCGAGCCCACGCTCGATGCCGTCGCCGCCGAGCGCTGCACGGCGCTTTACGGGGTGCCGACGATGTTCTCGGCCATGCTTTCGGCACAGACTGCGCAGCCGCGTGACCTGGCCTGCCTGCGCACCGGCGTCATGGCCGGCGCGCCCTGTCCCGTCGATGTGATGGAACGGGTGATGGCGGACATGAACATGCGCGCGGTCACCATCTGCTACGGCATGACCGAGACATCGCCGGTGTCCTTTCAAAGCTTCACCGATGACCCGGTGGCCGAGCGCTGCGCCACCGTGGGCCGCATCCACCCGCATCTGGAGGTCAAGATCGTGGATGCGGCCGGCGCCACCGTGCCGGTTGGGCAGGTGGGCGAGTTGTGCACGCGCGGCTATTCGGTGATGAAGGGCTACTGGGGCGAGCCTGACCGCACGGCCGAGGCGATCCGTGACGGCTGGATGATGACCGGCGATCAGGCCACGCTGGACCCCGACGGCTTCTGCCGCATCGTGGGGCGGGTCAAGGACATGATCATCCGTGGTGGCGAGAACATCTACCCGCGCGAGATCGAGGAATTCCTGGCCCGCCACCCGGCCGTGGATCAGGCGCAGGTCTTCGGTATCCCCGATCCGCATCTGGGCGAGGTGGTCTGCGCCTGGGTCTTGCCCGCGCCCGGCAAGGCGCTGACCGAGGCCGATCTGCGGCGCTTCTGCGAAGGGCAGATCGCGCATTTCAAGGTGCCGAAGCATATCCGAATCGTGTCCGACTTCCCGTCCACCGTGACCGGAAAGCCGCAGAAAGGGGTCATGCGCGAACGTATGATTGCCTTGTTGGCGTCCTGACGCGCGGGCCGACCGGCAGGTGCCGCCGCGATGGACATGCCGCTGGGCGTCGATGCAGGCCACCGGCGTCGAAGCAGCGTCCAGCGGCATGGCGTCCTGCAAGCCAGTGTCGCCGAAGGTATGGATTTTGCTGCGACGATGCGCCTTTGCTGCTAGTCTTGCAAGACATAGGGCTAACGGCCGCACGGGAGCGAACATGAAACGATCCGAAAAAGGCAAGACCCTGCGCTATTGGTGCGGCGGCAAGCGCGATGAAGAGCAGGATGCCCCGTTTCTTCAGGCGTTGGACGACGGGCGCTGGTCGGCAGGCGATGCCGACAACTGGGACGCGTGCTGGTATACCGGCATGCCGCGCCCGGCGGCCTTCAGCCGGCGCCGCCCCGGGGCCTGGGTCAACCATATCCCGGGCAACAACTGCCTGACGATCAAGAGCGCGCTGGCGCGAACCCTGGCAATCGCGCGCGCCAGGCAGATCGCCGAAACCGGCCCCGACAGCGACACCACGCGGCGGCTGGACTTCGTGCCCGAGACCTTTCCGCTGCCCGATGCCTACCACAGCCTGCAGGCCGCCGCCGCGGCCGAACCCGGGCAGCGCTGGATCCTCAAGCCGCGCAACTCGTCGCGCGGGCGCGGCATCTCCATCCTGCCCGATGCCGCGCTGGCGCCGGTGGACCGGGCCTACATGGTGCAGCGCTATCTGGACCGGCCGCATACCATCCGGGGCCATAAATACGTCCTGCGGTTCTATGTGGCCTTCACCTCGGTCGAGCCGCTTCGTGTCTATCTCTATGAGGAAGGCTTTGCCAAGCTGGCCTCGCACCCTTATGCGCCGGACGATATCGGCGACCTGTTCAGCCACCTGACCAATCCGGACGTGAACGCGACGAATACCGAAAGCGACTCGCCCGTCATCTTCATCCCGATGCGCGACTATCGCCCCTGGCTGCGCGAGCAGGGCCATGACGACGCGGCGCTTTTTACCAAGTTGCACGATCTGGTGCGCATCACCACCGTCTCGGCGCGCGAATACATGCGCCGGCGCAGTGCGACGCTGAAGGCCGACACGCGGCGGTGTTTCGAACTGATCGGCCTGGACGTCATGGTGGATGCCGATCTGAAACCGTGGATCCTGGAGTGCAATCTCAGTCCCTCGCTCGATGTCTGCGCCGCGCCGAAGGATGGCGGCGATGCCGAGGCGGAGATCAAGCCGCGCATGGTGGCCGAACTCGTTGACATGATGGGTTTCAACCGCGAGGCGCCGGAAGACCTGGACGGAGCAGACGGCGGGGGCGATGCTGACCCCGCCGCGCGCCTCATCGCCGAGACCCGTGCGGAACAGGCCCGCGCCGGTGGCTGGCAGCCGCTGGCGCCGACCGCCACGCCCGAGGATTACCTGCCCTTCCTGCCCCTGCCGCGTGCAGCCGATATCGTGGTGGCGGATGCGCTGTCCGGCCGCAGGGTGCCGCGTCCGGTGCTGACAAAACACCGTGTGGAAGAGATCATCGACAATGACACCCTGTGGCTGCATTGCCGGCAGGACGGCAAGATGTATCAGCTCAACGACACTGCGGCCTGGATCTGGCTTCAGGCCGTGCAAGGGGCAGACCCCGATGCGATCGCGGCTGACCTTGCCAGCCGCAGCGGGATGACCGATGCGACCGGCCAATGGCAGGTGCGCCGGCTGGTATGGGACCAACTGGCCGACTGGGTGGAACTGGCGCTTCTGCGCAAGACCGGCGCAGCTGGCGTGCCCGCAGGCGAAGACAGCTTTACCGAAGATCGGCACTCCTATGTCAGGCGGCAGCCGGAACCGGCGCCGCCGGTGGTGCTGCGGGCGGGGGCGGCGCGGCTATGCATCGACCCGGGCGACGCGCTGGCCGCGGCGCGCCTGACCGCCGTCTTTGGGCAGGACCGCGATACCCCGCCTTCGGCCCCGAAGCCCGACCTGACCGTGCTGCGCCGAACCGGCGGCTATGCCCTGGCCAGGGACGGGCGGATCGTGCTGCCGCAAACCAGCCTGGCGGGCCTGGCGCCCCGCATGCGCGAGCATCTTTTCGCCATGGCGCTGGCCGCCGGCCCGTCTGCGGCTGTTGGTCTGGCCGTTGCCACGCTTTGCCTGCGCGGGGGCGTGGCCGGTGGACCCCGGAAGGCGGTGCTGGTTGCCGGTCAGCCCCAGGACGTTTTCGTCGATCTGCCGACGGTCGCGCTTGCCAGGGCACTGGATGCGGATCTTGCCTGGGGTACCACGCTGACGAAGGACGACGACACGCCGGTATCGGCGCTTGGTCTGCCGGTGGCGATGGCCGAAACCGCAGCGTCCGCGGTTTCCGACCCGGCGATGAATTCGCGCTGTGATCTCTGGTATCCAGGGCGCCGTGGGCGTCTGCTGCCGGCAGCCGAGGGTCTGGCCGGCGCGGAAATCGAGATCTGCGGGCTTGTCATATCGCGCGCGGAGAAGGCCGGGTCGGATGCCGGCGTATCGCCGATGGAAGCGCTTGGTATCCTGTTGTCGGTGCTGCGTCTGCCGACGGGCACCGAGATGCCCGACGGGCTTGTCCAGAGCCTTCAGGACAGGGTTTCGGCCCTTCCACTGTGGACGCTGAACAAGACGACGGCACAGTCAGTCGCCCAGCAGCTTCGGCAAACCTTGCGGCCCGAGCCCGTCTGAGGTGCGAAAAAAGAGTGATGCCCGGACGGGCACCACTCTTGATTGTTCCGAAATGAGCCGGCGCGCGTGGCTCAGTAGCCGTCGCCCTCAGCCTCACCTTCGGCCTCGCCCTCAGCCTCACCTTCGGCTTCGCCCTCGGCCTCACCTTCAGCTTCCCCTTCGGCTTCGCCCTCGGCCTCGCCTTCAGCTTCTCCTTCGGCTTCGCCCTCGGCCTCGCCTTCAGCTTCGCCCTCGGCCTCCGCCTCGCCGGCCGCGGCGGCCATGAAATAGCCGTGCTCCGACCCAAAGACATCGGAAACGATTGCCGGCCCGGCCGACAGGCCGAAAGCGGCGATCATTGCTGGCGCCACGAAACTGGTGCTTCTCGAAAGTCTGGCCAGCAATGTGGCTCGCTGTTGGTCTTCTGACATCGACTTCTCCCCGTTGTTGCCCTTTGCGGCCCATGGAAACAGGCTCGCGTTGTCATGTCCGATCAATGCTCCGGCAAGCGCCAGCGTCCGAAGCCGACCATCACCAAAGCACGAAATCCTCCCGGCGCGTCATCACGATCGCATCGAGCGTGCCCGACCCCTTGGCGTCAGTCGCGGACGCGGAATTCCTCTTCCATGAACAGCAGGTCGTCGGTCCCATCGCTCATGGCGATATGGCAGGCGGCACAGAACTGCATCCCGCCCGAATTCGCGCCCAGCGTCCGGCCCATGAGGGAACCGTCGGCAAGGATGGCGGTATATATCCAGTCATTGGTGTCGGGCGACGTGCCCTCGGCCGCCTTTTCCATCAGAAACAGCGTCTCCCAATAGGCCTGGCCATCCTCGCCGATACTGAAGGTCGGCTTGGCGATGATCCCGCCCTCTGGCATCTGCCCGATATCTTCGTAGAGGCCATAGACCTCGGCGGCGATACCATCGGCATGGTTGGTTGCGAAGTTTGCGCCATGCGTGAATGAGAGATATGGCACCGAGGCGAAGTTGACCCAGCCGGCAAACGCCTGCCCCTCAGGCCTGTCGGCCGCTGCCCATGGGGCAGGGGGGGGCGATGCGTTACCATTGGCCGCCATCGCGTCCATCAGACAGGCATAGAGGGCAGTCAGCGCATCCTCGCTGATGTCGTCGGCATGCGCGTCGCCGACGGGCTCTTCAAGGAAACAGCCGCTCGCCTCGGCCTCGGCTTCCGCTTCTGCTTCGCCTTCTGCCTCACCTTCGGCCTCGCCTTCTGCCTCGCCTTCCGCTTCACCCTCGGCTTCGCCTTCGGC
>SKNG01000184.1 GCA_007120685.1 Paracoccaceae bacterium
CGATGCCGAATTGCCTGAACGCCTCGACAAACACGCCCATCGGCGCGAAGGAGCCGAAATCGATCATCGTGCCCGCCCAGTCGAAAATCGCGGCCTTGAACCGGCTCATGCCAGCGCCTCCTGTGCATTGTTTCCCAACAGCGGGGCTGACCGGCAGTCGCGCCGAGAGAATCGCCTTTCCACCCTTACCACGGTTACGCGGGTTCGGATCGGACCTTGCGGGCGTGCTGCGGGCTGGCCCGGTGACGCTCGCCACCCGGGCTGCGGCCCTTGGCCGGTCTCGGCACGGGCTTTCGGCGGGAGGGCACGAGGCTTGCCCGATCCTCGGTTGTCAGGCAATTGGACAGAGAGTTCGCTCTTCGCTTGCCCTGCCCGTCTGAAAGGGTGAACTGTGCAAGACAAGCCGTTGACATAAATTCCTAAAGCAAGGAAAAGGCGAGAGCCTGCAAGACGGCTTCAGGTTCCGATTTTTTTCCCGGAGGGATTGAGCAGATGGCAACATTCACAACCAGAACGCCGTTCGACGAGGCGCGGCTGGAGGCCCAGTTCGGCATCGCCACGGTCTTCACGCAAGACGAGATCGTTATCGAAATTCCGTCCGAACAGGGCATATCCACAGCCACCTATATCGGGTCTTTCGAGTTTGACATGGATCTGGGCGCCATAGTTTCCGGCACCATCACCGACCATTTCTTTCGTGATTTCGAGCGGGATTTCGACCTGTCCATCGAGGGCGGGAATGTGGACGCCCCGACCTGGTTCTCGCTGCTGGAGCAACAGAGGCCCAGCGCGGCGCTTGACCTTTGGTTCGTTGACGGCGGCACCTTCATCGGCTCGCCGGGCGACGACGTGCTGCGCGGCGGGCCGTCCGACGATGTCTTCACCCCGGGCGGCGGCGATGACCGCGTCGACGGCGCGGGCGGCGAGAACCGGGTGATCTTTTCCGGCCAGCGGTCGGATTTCACCGTGCGCGCGCTTGACGACGATCCCGGTGTCATCGTGGAAGACCTGCGTTCCGGGCCGGGCTCCGAGGGGGTGAACCAGCTTCGCAACATCCAGTTCATCGAATTCGCCGATGAGCTTGTCGATATCCGTGACCTGCTGGCCGTGGTGATCGACGGCGACACCCTGGGCGCGGTGGTGGAGCGCGACGCCGAACAGGGGGTGGCCACGGGAACGCTGACCATCACCGGGCCGGACCCGGCCCAGCTTTCGTTCCGCGCGCCGGAAGCAGAGGCGCTGCGGGGCGACTTCGGGACCTTCGTCTTCGACACCGCCAACGGGGAATGGTCCTACATTCTGGACAATGCCGCCCCGGCCATCCGGGCGCTGGATCTGGGCCAGCAGGTCACCGACAGCCTGACCGTGACCAGCCTGGATGGCAGCGCCAGCGAGACGATCACGATAACCGTCACGGGCTCCGGCATTCCGGGCACGCCGCTCTTTGCCGTCGGCGGCAGCGTGGTGGACCGGGCCGGCGAGGCGCTGCCCGATACCGTGCTGACCTTCACCCCGAAAGCCGGAGATGCCGTTGAAGTGAAAAGCGGCGAGGATGGCGGTTTCGGCTTCACCCTCCCGCCGGGGGCGGCCGGGCAGATCGAGGCCGAGCGCCCCGTCGGCCCGGACGATCCGTCGATCACCTCCGCCTCGGCGCTGGAGGCGCTGCGGCTGGCGGTGGGCCTGGCGCCCTCATGGGGGCAGGCCGAGGCGCAGGATTTCATCGCCGCCGATTTCGACGGCGACGGGCGGGTGACGGCTGAGGATGCGCTGGATATCCTGCGGGTGTCGGTCGGCCTGACGGCGGATAACGCGCCGCGCTGGGTGTTCATCGATTCCGAGGCCGATCTGTCAGAGATCAGCCGGGTGAACACGCAGCTAGAGACCGGGATTGCGCTGGATCCGGTCGGTGCGGCGACCTCCGATCTCGGCCTGACCGGCATTCTTGTCGGTTATGTGCAGGAATTTGCCTGACGCCGCCTTCGGGCGGCACCCTGCGGCCGGATCATGCCAGCGCTGCCAGTGCCACCGCGCGCCCGCCTTTTGGTCAGAAAACATCGTCTCCGGTCAAAGGCAACGCGCTCTGGAGCGGGATGATAGCAGGTTGGATCGCGTTTGAACTTTTCCCGCCTGCGCCAGAGGCGCAGGCAGCCCGCGACCGCCCCGTCACGCCGAAGGCGTGCCTGCGGCAGGACGCGGGGGCTTCTCCCCCCGCCTGCGGCCGGGGACTGCCTGCGCATGCGAGAGATGCCGCTTCAATCAGAAGTCATCATGCCCGAAGCCCGCGCCGCCGCCACCCGGCTGCTGCTGGAGGCCGTCTGACACGAGATCCGGTTGATTGGCTCGGGTCGCATGCGCAATGGTGAAGAACGGGCTTTGTGATACGCCCGTTTGCACGCGCCTTCGAAGGCGCATCACCCCCCGCCTGATCCTGCCGAAGCGATCAACCGGAGCCGGTATCAGCCCAGGCCAGCCCGTTGCCGCAGTTCGGCGCCGAAAGGGTGCAGACCGGCCCCGACAGCGCCGAGATCCGCTTTGCCGGGCTGGACAGGATCGCGCCGGTGCAGGTAACGCTGGATGCCAAGGGAACCCTGACCGAGGTCTGGGCATTGCGCTGGTCCGACGCCAACCCCGATAAGATCTACCGCCTGCAGCCCTTCGGCGGGCGGATGCTGGCGATGGTGCGCCGCGGGGGGTGCCTGATCCCCGCGCGCGCGGAACCGGGCAATATGTGGGGCACGCGGGATCATGCGCCCTTCTTCCTAGCCAGCATCACCGCTGTTGAATGCTGACATGATCGCCCCCGCCACCGCGCCCCTGCTTCTGCGCCTCTCTGACGCTGCCGCCGTGATGGCCCTGGCCGCCGTCGCTGCCAACCTGCTGCTGCCCGCGCCCTTTGCCGCTGTCCCCGAACAGCTTCGCCCCGGCGCCTGGAGCCAGGACAGCATCTCGGCCCCCGCCGCCCTGGCGCTGCTGGCGGTCAATGCCCGGCTGCGCGCGGGTTGGGAAAAGGGCTGGCTGATCTGGGCGGGGCTGATCGGCTATCTGCTCTATGCCTACGCGCTCCTGAGCTTCGACCGGGTGATGAACCCCGCCTATCTGCTGTATCTGGCAGTGCTGGCCGCCAGCGTGCTGGCCGCCGTCCTGTTCGTCCGCGCCGCGCGCCCGCAGGCGCTGACCACCGCCAGCCGCCCGCCACCGCGCCGCATCGTTGCCGGGCTCTTCGGGCTGCTGGTGGTGCTGTTCACCGCACTCTGGCTGTCGCAACTGCTGCCCGCGATGGGCGCGCGCCAGCCGCTGCCGGGCCAGACGATCTTCGTGCTGGATCTGGCCTTTGCCCTGCCGCTGACCGGGCTGACAGCCTGGCTTTTGTGGCGCGGCCACCCGGTGGGCGACCTGCTGGCGATCCCGATGCTGATGAAGGTGGCGGTGCTGGGCGTGTCGGTGTTTCTGGGCACGCTTTACGGCTGGGCCTTCTTCGGCTGGCCGTTCCCGGGGGGCGATCTGGCGCTCTATGCGCTGATGGGCTTTGGCCCGGCGGCGCTGATCTGGCCGGTCTGGCGGGGGCTCGATGTGCCAGGGGGTAGCTGAGCCATGCGCCGTGCCGCGCTTCTTCTGTTGCTCGCCGTGGCGCTGGCGCTGGGATGGAAGGCGATGCCCGGCCGCACGCCCGCCATCACCGGCTCTGATCCGATTGCCGAACTGGTGCCGGTGCAGATCGGCGGTGTCAGGCAATGGCTGCTGATCCGGGGCGAGGATCGCCGCGCGCCGGTGCTGTTGTGGCTGCATGGCGGGCCGGGCGCGGCGCAGATGCCGCTCGCGCATGCCACCACGCGGGCGCTGGAGCGCGATTTCGTCGTCGTCCACTGGGATCAGCGCGGCGCGGGCAAGTCCAACAGCCGCCGCTTTGACGCCGAGACCATGTCGCTGGAACAATTCCTGCAGGACGCGCATGCGGTCACCCGCCACCTGCAGGCACGGCTGGACGCAGACCGGATCATCGTGCTGGGCCATTCCTGGGGCACGATGCTGGGCGCGCGGCTGGTCGCCCGCTGGCCGCACGATTTCGCGGGCTACATCGGCGTCGGCCAGCAGGTCAACACCGAACGGGGCATCGCCGTCACGCTGAACCGCCTGGCACCGCTGATCCGCGCCAGTGGCAGCCGCGCCGACCGGCGCTGGCTGGAGACCGCGACGCCCGAGGGGCTGCTGGACCACGGCGCCTATCAGGCCTTGATGCGCAAGCAATACGCCTATGGGGACGGCATGGACATTCCGGTCTGGCGGCTGGCGCTGCAACTGATCCGGGCGCCGGAATACAACCTTGCCGACCTGCTGCGCTGGCTGCACGGGGCCAACCGGGGCAGCGGGCCGATGTGGCCGGATTACCAGACCCGGGATCTGCTGGCCGAGGTGCCGGTGATGCCGGTGCCGATGCTGCTGATTTCCGGCGCGCGGGATCTGAACACGCCGGTCGAACTGGCCGAGGACTGGTTTCAGGCGGTAGAGGCGCCCCGGGGCAAGCGTCATCTGGTGTTTCAACGATCCGGCCACGCCCCGTTCCTGTCCGCGCCAGAAAGCTTTACCCGGGCGTTGCGTGATTTCGCCGCCGGGCTGCCCGGGGCGCCGTGAGTCACACTCGGCGGGCCTGCCGGATCGTCAGCGCCAGATAGCCGAAAAAGGCCGCGGGCATGACGAAAGTGTCATAGGCGACCCAGACATCGGTGGAGAAATTGCGCCAGACCACCTCGTTGGCGGCAGCGAGC
Source organism: Paracoccaceae bacterium (assembly GCA_007120685.1). Classification (GTDB taxonomy): domain Bacteria; phylum Pseudomonadota; class Alphaproteobacteria; order Rhodobacterales; family Rhodobacteraceae; genus Pararhodobacter. The sequence goes on from SKNG01000184.1 coordinate 4,764, forward strand.
ACCAGCAACACGGCGGCAAAGCGGCGGGTGAGGTATGTCCAGCCCGCAGGTGACAATGCCACCATGCCGCCCATCACCCCTTCGGGCCACGCCCGTCCGCGCGCCAGCCCGACCCAGAGGATCGCCGAAAGCGTCAGGCACACGACGGTCGTGCGCATCTTGAAGAAGCGTTCGTCGTTGAAGCCCACGGTCAGCGCGCCCGAAAGCGTCATGATAATCAGTGTGAGGATCTGCATCGGGGTAATCCGCCCGGTCAGCCGCCACATGATCGCGCTGGTGGCCAGCACCACCGGCACGAAGCCGCCGACCAGCAGCACAAAGCCATCCCAGTCGCGCCCCCACAGGCTGTAGCTCTGCTCGCGCACCAGCAGATAGACGGCAACGAAGCCGATGATAGGGCCGAATTCCAGCGCCGCCTTCAGCCTTGGCCCGATCCCGGCGGCGTGCAGCGCGGCCTCGACCGGCTCGCTCATGCGGCGGCGTCCTCGGCATCCAGCAGCGTAACCTGCCCGCTCTGCCCGTCCACCCGCACGCGCTGGCCGTCTTGCAGCCGCGTCGTGGCTTCGGCCACCCCCGCCACCGCCGGCAACCCGTATTCGCGCGCCACGATCGAGCCGTGCGAGACCGCGCCGCCGGTTTCCATCACCAGCGCGCCCGCCTGCAGGAAGAGCGGCGTCCAGCCCGGATCGGTGCCCCGGCAGACCAGCACCTCGCCGCGTTCCAGCCGCGCGCCGGCGGGGTGATCGATCACCCGCACCCGGCCCTCATATGTGCCGGCCGAGACCGGCAGCCCGGTCAGCACGCCCTCGCGCGCCTCGCGCTGCACGCCGAACAGCACCTCGCCATCCGATGTCACCCAGCGCGGCACGGCGCGGCGGGTCATCTCGCGGTCGTATTCGGCCCGCGCCGCAGCAGCCTTTGCGCGCAGATTGCCGGCGCGGCCCCCTTCAAAGGCCAGCAGGTCGTCAAGGCGCAGGAACAGCACATCCTCGGCCGCATCCAGCGCGCCCTTGGCGACCAGTTCCGCGCCGGCATCCAGCCAGATGCGCCGCGCGATGGCGATCATCCGCGCGCCCTCGTATTTCGGCTGTTCGCGCAGCCCCGCCAGTTCCCGGTAACAGCGCATCTGCCAGGCAAAGACGCGCGCCCGCAGCCCGCCCTTCGCCGCGCGCACCCGCGCCACCAGATCGGTCATCGCCGCCTCTGCCTCGGCCCGCTGGCGGTTGAACTGCGCTTCCTGATCGGCGTCGTCGGGCGCCTCCATGTAGCTGCGGATCAGATCCAGCACATAGGCCGGGTCCTCGGACCAGCGGGCGATGCCCGGGTCGATCTCCCACAGCGCGCGGTGGCCGAAGCGACGCAGGAAATCCTGCACGCCGGGATGGTCGGCGCGGGGCTCGGCCCCCTCGGCCTTGAACTGCCGCGCCAGCCGCCACAGCGCCAGTCCCATCTCGGTGGTGATGTTGTGGGGCAGGGCGCGCTGCACGGGGGTGAAAAGCGCCTCATCGCCCAGCCAGTCGCGCACCTTGCGCTTCAGCGCCCCTTCGGCCATCAGGCCGGGGTTCATCACCGCGACGGGGATGATCCAGATGATCGCCCCCCGCCGCCCCAGCACATCGCGGATGAAATCGACCCGCGCGCGCATGGTTCTCAGCGCCCTGCCATCGGCCTCGAACCGGCGGATTGCCGCATCGGTTTCCGCCAGAACCCTGAGCCGCGCGCTTTCGGGGTTCAGCGACGCCATCAGCCCCCGCCAGCCCAGCCGCGCAAACAGCGGCCCCAGCCGCCACCAGAAGCCGATGCCGCCCTTGCGGCCGATGATCCGGTCCCCCTCGCGGTCGCAAAAGGCCAGCAATACCTGGCCGGTGATCGGATCCTTGTCCGAGGCCGCCTCGACCAGTTGCGGCCAGCGTCCCGGCTTGCGCAACAGTTCGGTGATATCGGCGAACAGCCGACCGGCGGCCAGTTTCAGCCAGGGCAGGTCCCGTTCCGGCCGGCCGGTGGCGGCATGGGCGAACCCCCCCACGATGGCACGCCACCAGTCGATACCGGCCGGGGTGAAAGGTTCCATCATCTGCTGGGCATGGACGTTGAAACAGAGGTAAAGTCGCAAGCCGTCCTCGGGCGCGGGCAGGGGTTCGGGCAGCGGGAAAAGCGAGGTGATGGGGCGCGACTGCACCAGATAGATGCGCCCGTCCTCGATGGCCCATTCCAGATCCTGCGGGCTGCCGAAATACCGCTGCGCCTTTGCGCCCAGCCGCGCCAGTTCCGCCACCTCGGCGTCATTCAGGCTGACCGCGCGGCGCTTGTCCTCGGGCATCGGGCGGTTCACCGTGGCCTTGCCCTCGCGCAGGGTGATCACCTGCTTGTCGGACAGGTGGTGGTCCAGCACCCTGCCGGATGCATCCAGCACCCAGTTGTCGGGGCTGACATCGCCGCCCACCACCGCCTCGCCCAGGCCCCAGGAGGCCGACAGCAGCATCCGGTCGCGCCGGTGGTCCAGCGGGTTGGCGGTGAAGAGCACGCCCGCGCGTTCGGCATCCACCATCCTCTGCACCACCACGGCGATGGCGATATCGGTGGTGTCCAGCCCCACCCGCTTGCGGTAGCTGACCGCGCGCGGGTTCCATAGCGAGGCCCAGCAGCGGCGCACCGCATCGGCCACGTCCTCGGCGCCGTCGACATTCAGGAAACTGTCATGCTGGCCGGCGAAACTGGCGCCCGGCAGGTCCTCGGCCGTGGCCGAGGAGCGCACCACCACCAGCCCGCCCCCGGCCGCGGCATAGGCATCGGCGATGGCGCGTGACAGCGCCGGCGGTATCTCGGCGGCGATAAACCGGTCCTTCAGCGCCTGCGCGGCCTCGACCAGCCGCACCGGATCATCCGCCGGCACATCCTGAACCAGCGCGCGCACCGGCTCTTCCAGCCGGTTATGGGCGACAAAGCGCCAATAGGCCTCGGTCAGCACGGCAAAGCCCTCGGGCACCGGCAGGCCGGCGCCGAGCATGGCGCCAAGGCTGGCGCCCTTGCCACCGGCAAGCGGCAGGTCGGCACCGGTCAGGCCGGAAAGCGGGCGGGTCGGGGCTGGGGTGTCGGGGCGCGTGTCCATGGCGTGGGCTCCTGTCGGAAGGGCCGCCGTGCCATCGCCGCTGGCCCCGTGTGCGGGTGGCGGCAGCACGCCGCCGGGAAAGGACGCGGGGGCGCGGATAGCACAGAGCGCCGCGCGGCTCCTTGATATGCGTCAAGCTCGGGGCAGTAGACCTGTCCGCGCCGCTCGCCTAGGTTGGGGCGCCAGACGCGGCAACCGACAGATGGCACCGGTCTGTCGGATAACCGGCAGAAGGGGGCGATGCGTTGCCGAAAACCGGGAAGCCGCCAGAGACCGGGCCAAAGCCGATGCCCGACGCGCAGATCGACCCCCGTGTCCAGCGCACGCGGCGGGCGATTTGGCAGGCGCTGCTGCGGCTGAGCCGGGCGCGCGGTTACGGCGCCGTCACGGTGGCCGATATCGCCCGCGAGGCGGGGATCAACCGCTCGACCTTCTACGCCCATTTCCCTGACAAAGAGGCAGTGATCGGCGATGAGCTTGCCCGGCTGAAGCGCGACCTGCGCGCCCGGCAGGAAACGCCGACGCCGGTAAGCCTGGCCCGCTTCGACCCCGCAGAGCCGCATCCCAATGCCATCCGATGGTTCGAACATGTCGCCGAGCATGAGGCCTTCTACGGCGCGGTGCTGGTCACGGGCGAACTGGCCCCATTCGAGCGCGCGATCGCCGCCCAGATCCGCGCCTATGCCGAGGCGCGACTGCGCGGCTGGCCCGCCCCTTTGACGCCGGAAATCCCGCTTGATGCGCTGCTGTCGGCCTCGACGGCGATGAACATCGGGCTGGTGCGCTGGTGGCTGCAACAGCGGCCCCGGCCCGCGCCCCGGCAGGTCGCCGTCATCCAGCAGAAGCTGATGGCGCGCGGGGTGATCGCGCTGCTGGGAATTACGCCCGCGCCGGAATGAGCCATGCCGGCCCGCCCCGGGGGTGGCGCGCGTCGGCCGGAAAACGATTTGCCCGATATCAATGTTGACGTTGGGTTAAGGCGGTCCCCGTGATCGGCGCTGCCACTGTCGATTGTCAGTGGCCTCTTTTTTTCATGACGAAGGGATGCAGCCATGGCGTTTTTCAGCGAGCTTGAAGAATCTCTCCCGGTCACGCGTCAGGCCCGCATTCCGGGCGCCGAGGGCGAGACGGACCAGACCATTCCGCTCAGCGCGATCGAATTCAGCTTCGCCTTGCAGGCGCGCTAAGCGGTGTTCGGCGGGGCAGGCAATCAGGTGACCTATCAACCCGCCCTGTCGCTGTTCCTGACGCCCGGTGACAAGAGTGATGAACTGGCGCTGATCGATGCGGTGCATGCCGGCACCATCTGACAATCGAGGCACTGACATCCTTCGACAGGGGCGCGGCGCAGGCGATCCATACGCTGAACCTGACCGATGCGCGCATCTACGGCTTCGGCATCGACACCGGCCGGGCGGCGCGCTTCGGCCTGGCCTTCGAGGAGGTTGAGATCGTCCAGCGCGCGGTGGCGATCGATGGCAGCTTCGGCGATGCCCTTGCCTTCACGGTTTTCGACAGTGACGAAGGCCGGGATGTGGAAGGCAGAAACCCGAACCCCGCGGTGCTGCAGGATGTCTTCGTTGCCGGCAATGCCGAGGGGCGGCCCGGTCCGGGGACATTCCTGGCAGGCTTGGACACCGCCGCTGCAATCGAGCCGGGACAGGAGATCGGAGAAAACGTCCTTGCGGTCGAGGCGTTCGACCTGAATGTCACGCAGCCTTTCGGCGCGGAACCCGGCGCGGCGCAGATGGCGCCGCTTGGCATAGCGATCGATGTCGCTGGCCGTGGCGCGCTGGCCGGCCAGTTGGGCGAGATGCTTCAGGGCGTCACCTTCCTTGAACTGGCGCAGAACATCGGTGGCCAGCCGGGCAATGGCCTGGAACTGCGTCTTTCGGGCGAAGACGAGGACAGCACCGGGGCCCAGATCGGCGGGGTCACGCTGGGCGGTACCGGCACGCTGAACGTGGTTTTCGGCACATCGCCTGAGCCCGACGCCAGCCCCGTGCTGGGCTTTGCCGACCGCGCGCGCGCCGGCGATGGCAGTATCGAGGCCGACTTGAACCGCGATTTTGCCCTGGACCCGGTGCCGGCCCTTCAGGGGCAGGCCCTGCCGGGTATCGAGGGCCGCCAGAACGCCTTTCTGCAGATCGCCGGCATCCGGGGCGACGGGCTCAACGCCGCCGGCGAATTCGCGTTGAATCTGATCGATTACCAGATCGGCATCGGCGCGGTTGACGGGCTGGACCCGCAGCCGCTGGTTATCGAGATCGCGCCCCATACGATCAGCGCCGGGTCCTTGCTGTCGGCTTTCCAGACCGGGCAACGGCTGGACGATGCGGTGCTGACGCTGGAATCCGCCCAGACCGGGCACGCCTTTCACACGATGGCATTCGGCGAGTTGGAGGTGCTGTCAGTCGGCATGGGGCTGAACCGCAACATGCGGGTCGAACTGGGCTATGAGGACTGGACCCTGACCACCGCCAGCGAGGGCGGCGACGACCCGGAAACCAGCAGCCTGGTTATTACCGAGGGTCTTTCGCGCGATGTCTCGACGCTGGATTCGTTGTTTCGCGTGGGGCCGGGGCAGGCAGTCGATTCGCCGGGTTTCGATGGCTTCCTGTCCGTCAGCGCCGCGCTCAACAACGGGCTGGAGGGGGATGAGACGCCGCCCCCACCGCTGACCGGCACCTCGCCGCGCGCGGGCTTTGGCGATTTCACCGAGGTCGAGGAATTCACCTGGTCCGCATTCCGTCAGGACGGCGAGATCCATTTCAGCGGGCTGGGCCTGGCGCTGGCCGACAACCCGCTGAACACGGTGGAATTGCAGGCGCTGGTCACGCAGGGCGACAGCGTGCCGTCGCTGACGCTGCTGGCGCAGAACCGCACCGAGGGGGGGCGAAGCGCCCACCCAGACCGTGACAATAGACGGGTTCGACGTGCTGTTTTCATCGCTGGCCACCGGGTCCGGCCGCGGGCTGGAAACCGTGGCCAACGCAGGCCTGGCCCTTTTCGGCATCGAGGTCTTCAACCCGGAAACCGATGACTTCGGCGCGGTCTCGGCCACGTTTGATAGCAGCGACGTGATCGCGCCCGACCGTGTGTTCGACGGCACCGCCCCGGCCGGAACACCCTTTGAGGGCGAGCGCTTCTTCCTGACCCTGCCGGGGATCGACGGGCAGGCCTTCGTGACCGTCAACGCGGCCCTGCAGGGCTTTGCCACGGCCATCGAGGTCAGCGAATACGGCCTGACCTTCGAGAACTTCCTGGACCCGGACGGCAGCTTCGAACTGGCCGGCCCGCCCCGGGTTTCCGGCTTCAGCGTCCAGCTTGACCCGCGTGACCCGGCCATCGCCCGGCTGGTAGAGGCGCTGGCGAATGAAACCACCTTCGATGACATGCAGTTCAGCCGCGTGCTGGACGACGGCGTCGAGGTGCAGCAGCAGGTTGATTACCTGTTCCGCGACGTGGCCGTGCGCGGGATCGAGGAAAACGCGGGCCGGCAGACGGATATCCTGTTCAGCTTCGACTCGCTTGGCGTCGAATTCGGGGAGGCGCTGGCCGAATACGACCTGGTGCAGGATGCCAATGTGAACGCGGGCGGCGACATCCCGGGCGTTGCCGAGGTACAGGAGGTCGGCCCCGGCCTGCCCCCCGCCGGCCCCCCGCTGGCGGAACCGCGCTATTTCCTGAGTATCGACGGGGTGCCGGGCACCTCTCCCGTTTTCCAGTTTCCCGATGCCATAGAGATCGACGCTTACCGTTTCGACTTGCGCAGCCTGATGGGGCTGCAGCCCGACGAGGTGCCGCTCACGCCCTTCACGGTAGAGGGCAATTTCGGCGCTGGCGCGCTGATCGAACTGGCGGGGCGCACCGCTAGCGGCCGCGCCATCTCGTCCATGACGCTGGAGGTGGCGGCCGATCTGACCGGTGCGGGGCTGGACGTTTTCCAGACTATCGAGTTCCGCAATGTCTATCTTCAGAACATGGAAAACGCCGGGCTTGACCGCGCCAGCGTGGATTTCGTCTTCAGCCAGCTGCGCTACAGCGTCGCCGATATCGACCCGCAGACGGGCGCGGTCGGCCAGGCCGAATTCTTTGTGGATCTGGGCCGCGACGATCTGATCATGGGCACCGCGGGCGATGATTTCCTCTTCGGCGGCGATGGCAACAACACGCTGATCGGCGGCGCGGGCGACGATTCCATCCAGTCCGGCGAAGGCAATGACACCATCATCACCGGGCCCGGCGACGATGTGGTCTTTGGCCCGGCCTCGTCGCTCAATGGCGATCTGATCACCGATCTGCAGCCGGGGGGTCTGGTGCTGGTGCAGGGCGCCACACTGCAGGGCGCGTTCGGCTTGTTCGCCTTCGATCCCGAGACCGGCGAATGGTCCTATCAGGCCGATCCCGAAAGCGACGCGCTGGGCGACCTTGCCGCCGGCGAGCAGGCTTTCGATACGCTGCAGGTCACTAGCCTGGACGGCACCGCGACCGCGACCATCACCATCACCGTGACCGGCCCCCCGGACCCGGTGCTGACGCTGGAGGACCAGGTGTTGACCCGCTTCGTCGGGGCGCTGGAAGGGGTGGCGGTGACCTTCACGGCCGAGGAGGACCCGCCGATCACGGCCCAGACAGACGCGGAAGGCGTCTTTGTCATCGACCTGCCGGCCGGTGCCGAGGGCCGGCTGGAAGCGGCGCGCGGCTTCGATGCCGCGGTGGCCGTGCCGCCAATCTCGGCCTCGGATGCGCTGGAGATCCTGCGCATGGCGGTCGGGCTGATGCCGAGCTTTGGCGAGCCCGATGCCTTCGCCTTCATCGCGGCCGATGTCAACCGCGACGGCGCGGTCACCGCCGCCGATGCGCTGGAGGTGCTGCGCCACGCGGTCGGCCTGTCGACAGAGGCCGCGCCGCAATGGGTGCTCGTCGATGCCCAGGCCGATTTCAGCGGCATCGGGCGAGACAGCGTGGCGTTCCAGACCGGGATCGATTTCAACGCGGCTGATCCGGACCCCGGCGCGGCTTTCGTCGGCATCCTGCTGGGCGCGATGCAGGATACCGTCTGAACGGGCAGAAGGGACGGGTGGCGCGCGCCGGACAGCCGCCCCGGGGGCAACCGGCCGGCGCCGCTCAGGCGCGGAAGGCGCGCATCAGGAAATCGGGGACGTGGTCGCCCATGCCGACCACCGGCTCGCGCTCGCCCCGTCCGCTGCGCCGGCCTTCGCGCCCCCGCTCGGACGCGCGGTCGGATTTGCGCTCGGCCTGCCGCACCTCCTGCCGGTCCGGCTGCGGCTGTGCCTTGCGCTCTGGCCGGGCGTCGTCCTGGCTGCGTTCCAGCGCGGGCTCGGCCAGCTGGTCATCGGGTTTCGCCGACCGTCTGGCCCGGGGCTTCGGGGCCTCGGGCTTGCTGTCCGCCTCGTCTTTGCGGGCCCGGCGCGGGCGGTCTTCGGCCAGCGTCGGCGCCTCGCCCCGCGGCAGGGGCTTTTGCAGCATATGCTGGATGGCGGAAAGATACTTTTCGTCCGATGGCGCCGACAGGGTAATCGCCTTGCCCTTGCGCCCGGCGCGGCCGGTGCGGCCGATGCGATGGACGTAATCTTCGGCATGGCTGGGCACGTCGAAGTTGAACACATGGCTGACCGCCGGAATATCCAGCCCCCGCGCCGCCACGTCCGAGGCGATCAGGAACCGCAGCGTGCCGTCGCGGAACCCTTCCAGCGTGCGGGTGCGCACCGACTGGTCCAGGTCGCCATGGATGGGCGCCGCGTCATAGCCGTGCTTTTTCAGTGACTTCGCCACCACATCGACATCGATCTTGCGGTTGCAGAAGATGATGGCGTTCTTCAGATCCTCGCCTTCGCGGTCGACCAGCGCCCGCAACAGGGCGCGCTTTTCGGAAAATGCCCGGTCCCGGCGCGAGGGGGTGAATTCGATCAGCGCCTGTTCGATGGTCTCGGAGGTCGTGGCCTGCCGCGCCACTTCCACCTTCACCGCGCTGGCCAGGAACTGGTTGGTGATCCGCTCGATTTCCGGCGCCATGGTGGCCGAGAAGAACAGCGTCTGCCGGGTGAAGGGCGTCAGCGAGAAGATGCGCTCGATATCCGGGATGAAGCCCATGTCCAGCATGCGGTCGGCTTCATCGACCACCATCACCTCGACCCCGGTCAGCAGCAGCTTGCCGCGCTCGAAATGGTCCAGCAGGCGGCCCGGCGTGGCGATCAGCACATCGACGCCGCGGTCGATCAGCTTGTCCTGCTCGGCGAATGACACGCCGCCGATCAGCAGCGCCTTGGTCAGGCGGGTATGCTTGGCATAGGTGTCGAAGTTTTCGGCCACCTGGGCGGCCAGTTCACGCGTCGGCGCCAGCACCAGGCTGCGCGGCATGCGCGCGCGTGCGCGGCCGCGGGTCAGCCGGGTGATCAGCGGCAGGGTGAAAGAGGCGGTCTTGCCGGTGCCGGTCTGGGCGATGCCGAGCACGTCGCGCCCTTCCAGCGCCGGCGGGATCGCCTGGGCCTGGATGGGGGTGGGGGTTTCATAGCCGGTGTCAGTAACGGCTTTCAGGACCTTCGGGTCCAGCTTCAGGTCGGAAAATTTGGTCATGTGCGTCCGTCTGTTACGGCATCGGGCCGTAAGGGGGTCATGGGACGCCCGTGATTTCGCGCCCCGCATCGGTCGAATGGCCTGTCAGGCCGCGCCTGCGGGGTAACGCAAAACCCCGGCGCGGTCAATCGCAGGCACAACGGCATGGTTTGCCGCCGCCAAGGCGCCCGCCGGATCATGGCCGGAATGCGGCGCGATCCTGTCACAGCGCCGCGATTCATCCTCAATTAACCATTTTCCTGCCGCGCACTGTCCAAAGAGCAGACGCAATCGGAGGCGAGAAACGGTTAACGAAATCTAAGCCGTGGAAAGCCAGACCCATGTTCGCGCCTGTCCAGCTTGACGATGCCACCCCTGTCACCCTGCCGGAAGCGGGCATTGCCCGCCCGGCCGCGCAGGCGCTGTCGCCGGAGCATGTGGCGCCGGCGCCGCTGGCATTGCCCGCGCCCGCGCAATTCGAGACGGTGGTGGGGCTGGTCAAGTCGGTCTTTGGTGTGCCGGCGGTGGGTATCGCGCTGCACGGGGCGCCGGGCGCCAGCGGGCGGGGGGTCTACCGGTCGTTTCTGGAAACGCCGCTGATCCGGCCTGCCGATGACGGCGGCGAGGACGAAGTGATCGGCGCCCTGCGCATCCTGGATACCGCCGAGCGCCAGTTCACCGATCAGGACTGCATCATGCTGGAAGGTTTCGCCCGGCTGATCGTCGATCAGGTGGACCTATGGGCCGAGGCCAGCCGCGACGTGCTGACCGGCGCCATGACCCGCCGCGCCTTTGGCGAGGCGCTGAAAAAGACCCTTGCGGCGCAGGAACGCCATGGCGGCACCGCGACGCTGCTGATGTTCGATCTGGATCACTTCAAGGCGATCAACGACACCTATGGCCATGCCGCCGGCGATGCGGTGCTGAAATGCGTCGCCCGCGTGGTGCGGCGCGAATTGCGCGTCGAAGACAGTTTCGGCCGGCTGGGCGGCGAGGAATTCGGCGTGCTGCTGGATCATGTCGGCACCGAAAGCGCCCGCGACGTGGCCGAGCGCATTCGCCGCGCCATCGAGGCGGCGCAGGTGCCGGGGATGGAGCATATCGCCTTTACCGCCAGCATCGGGGTCGCGCCGCGCGCGCTGGCGCGCGACGGTGCCGCCGCCTGGCTGGACGCGGCCGATGCCGCGCTTTACCGGGCAAAGGCCGAGGGGCGCAACCGCGTGTTCATCGCCACCGGCGACGCCTGAGCGCCGGGCAGTCCTTCAAAGCAATCTGCGTCGCCCGCGCCACCCATGGGCAAGGTGATGACCCGGCCGCGTCGCCGTTCGGTATCGTACTTTTGGCAGGCCGCGCGGTTCCTCGCCGGCCAGCGGGCAGTCTGTGCTGGCCTGCAGTGGCGGCTAGGCCAGTGTCAGACCGTCGTCGCCATCATTGTCTGCCGGTGGCGGTGCTTCCGGCGCGGGGGCCGGTTCGGGCTCGGGTTCGGGTTCTGGTTCGGGTTCGGGGGCCGGTTCGGGGGCTGGTGCAGGCGCGGGCGCCGGGGCCACGGCCGGCGCCGGCATCGTGGGGTCGGGCGCGTCCAGAAAGCTGCAATCGGCGGGGTCGGCCCGCCCCTGCGCGTCAAATCCGCAAGCCGAGCCGCCGCCGGGCTGCAGACCGGGTGCGTTGCAGGCACCCAAAGCGGCCGCCAGCGCGATCGACGCAACAATGCGATAGGAATGGACTGGTGGCACCATACTCTCCTTTTCCAAACAACATTATCATCAGATTGACGTAACGTAACACAGTTTCGCTTATAAACGAAGAAAAACGCGCCCGGCTTGCCGTGCAGCGGGCACTGGCCTATACGCCCAGCCATGCCCGATACCGTGCCCCAGACCTCGAACCGCGCCGTGCTGCCGCCGGAGATTGCCCAGCGGCGGACATTCGCCATCATCAGCCATCCCGATGCCGGCAAGACCACGCTGACCGAGAAATTCCTGCTTTATGGCGGCGCCATCCAGATGGCCGGTCAGGTGCGCGCCAAGGGCGAGGCGCGGCGCACGCGGTCGGACTTCATGCAGATGGAAAAGGACCGGGGCATTTCGGTCTCGGCCTCGGCGATGTCGTTCGATTTCGACGGCCACCGCTTCAATCTGGTCGACACCCCGGGCCACAGCGATTTCTCCGAGGATACCTATCGCACGCTGACGGCGGTGGATGCGGCGATCATGGTCATCGATGGCGCCAAGGGGGTGGAGAGCCAGACCCAGAAACTTTTCGAGGTCTGTCGGCTGCGTGATCTGCCGATCCTGACCTTCTGCAACAAGATGGACCGCGAGGCGCGCGAGACCTTCGAGATAATCGACGAGATTCAGGAAAACCTTGCCATCGACGTGACCCCGGCATCCTGGCCGATCGGGCAGGGGCGGGATTTCATCGGCTGTTATGACCTGCTGCATGACCGGCTGGAGCTGATGGACCGGGCCGACCGCAACCGGGTGGCGGAATCGATCCGCATCGAGGGGCTGACGGATCCGACGCTGGCCGAGCATGTGCCCGCCGACCTGCTGGAACGCCTGCGCGAGGAAGTGGAAATGGCGCGCGGGCTGTTACCGGCATTCGACCGCGAGGCCGTGCTGAACGGGTCGATGACGCCGATCTGGTTCGGCTCGGCGATCAATTCCTTCGGGGTGCGGGAATTGATGCAGGGCGTGGCGGCCTATGCGCCGCCGCCGCAGGTGCTGAAGACCGACAAGCGCCAGGTCGCACCGGAGGAAAGCGCGGTTTCGGGCTTCGTGTTCAAGGTGCAGGCCAATATGGACCCCAAGCACCGCGACCGGGTGGCGTTTCTGCGTCTCGCCTCGGGCCATTTCACGCGCGGGATGAAGCTGCACCATGTGCGCGCGGGCAAGCCGATGGCGGTGACCAACCCGGTGCTGTTCCTGGCCGCCGACCGGGAACTGGCAGAAGAGGCCTGGGCGGGCGATATCATCGGCATCCCCAACCACGGGCAGTTGCGCATCGGCGATACGCTGACCGAGGGCGAGGCGATCCGCTTCACCGGTATCCCTTCCTTCGCGCCGGAACTGTTGCGCACGGCGCGGGCGGGCGATCCGATGAAGGCCAAGCATCTGGAAAAGGCGCTGATGCAATTCGCCGAGGAGGGTGCTGCCAAGGTGTTCAAGCCTGCCATGGGTTCGGGCTTCATCGTCGGTGTGGTGGGGGCGCTGCAGTTCGAGGTGCTGGCGTCACGGATCGAGCTGGAATACGGGCTGCCGGTGCGGTTTGAGCCGACGCAGTTCACCTCGGCGCGCTGGGTGGCGGGACCGAAGGCGGCGCTGGAGGGTTTTGCCAATGCCAACAAGGGGCATATGGCGGCCGATCATGACGGCGACCCGGTCTATCTGACGCGGTTGCAATGGGATATCGACCGGGTGGCGCGTGACCATCCGGCGCTGACGCTGACCGCGACCAAGGAAATGATGGTCTGACAGAGGGACGCTTTCGGGGCATCTGGTCCCCGTCTTCGCTATTGGCGAGCCGGTGATTGGCCCGCCCCCGGCGGC
>SKNG01000117.1 GCA_007120685.1 Paracoccaceae bacterium
GGCGGACTGGCTGGTGGCGCGGATGCGGGCGGCGGGGCCGGGGGCGCGGATGGCGCTGTGCGGGGGCGAGACCACGGTGACCCTGCGCGGCGCGGGGAAAGGCGGGCGCAATCAGGAGCTTGCGTTGCGCGTGGCGGCCGGCATTGCGGGCGTGGCGCGGCCCTGGGTGTTCCTTTCCGGCGGCACCGACGGGCGCGACGGGCCGACAGATGCCGCCGGCGGGCTGGTCGATGGCGGCACGCTGGGCCGGATAGTGGCCGCCGGCGGCGACTGGCGGGCAATGCTGGACAACAACGATTCGCACCGGGCGCTGGGCCTGGCGGACGATCTGCTGGTGACCGGCGCCACCGGCACCAATGTCGCCGATATTCAGATCGTCATGATGGGTTAGGCGCGGCGCGCGGGCTTTTCCCGCCCCCGCGTTCTGTGTATCAGGCAACAAAAGCCGGATGGTGGAGGGCAGGATGCGTCGAGTGGTGGTTACCGGGCTGGGGATGGTCACGCCGCTGGGCTGCGGGGTGGAGGCGACCTGGTCGCGGCTTCTGGCCGGCGAATCCGGCGCCGGTCCGATCACGCGCTTCGATCCCGGCCGCCTGGCCACCACCTATGCCTGCGAAATCCCGCATGGCGACGGCAGCGATGGCACCTTCAACCCCGATGACTGGATGGAGGCGAAGGAGCGGCGCAAGGTCGATGACTTCATCCTCTACGGCATGACCGCCGCGCAGCAGGCGGTGGAGGACGCCGGCTGGACGCCCGAGGACGAGGAAAGCCGGCTGCGCACGGGCGTGATGATCGGCTCTGGCATCGGCGGGCTGACCACGATTGCCGATACCGCCATCCTGTTGAAGGAGCGCGGGCCGAAGCGGATCTCGCCCTTCTTCATCCCCGGTTCGCTGATCAACCTGATTTCCGGCCAGGTCAGTATCCGCTACGGGTTCAAGGGGCCCAACCACGCCGTTGTCACCGCCTGTTCCACCGGCGCCCACGCCATCGGCGATGCCGCGCGGCTGATCGCCTTTGGCGATGCCGATGTGATGGTCGCCGGCGGCGCCGAAAGCCCGATCAGCGAAATCGGCATCGCCGGCTTCAACGCCTGCAAGGCGCTGTCGACCAAACGCGCCGATGACCCGAAAGCCGCCAGCCGCCCCTATGATGCCGACCGCGACGGCTTCGTGATGGGCGAGGGCGCGGGCGTTGTGGTGCTGGAGGAATACGAACACGCCCGCGCCCGGGGCGCGAAGATCCATGCCGAGGTGCTGGGCTACGGGCTTTCCGGCGACGCCTGGCACATCACCGCCCCCTCGGAGGATGGCGACGGCGGTTTCCGGTCGATGCAGGCGGCGCTGAACCGCGCCGGGCTGGAGCCTTCGGCGCTGGATTACATCAACGCGCATGGCACCTCGACCATGGCCGATGTGATCGAACTCGCGGCGGTGGAGCGGCTTCTGGGCAACGCGGCGGGCAAGGCGACGATGAGTTCCACCAAATCCGCCATCGGGCATTTGCTGGGGGCGGCCGGCGCGGTGGAGGCGATCTTCTGCATGCTGGCGATCCGCGATCAGGTGGCGCCGCCGACGCTGAACCTGGACAATCCGGCGGTGGACACGGCGCTGGATCTGGCCCCCAGGGCGGCGCGCCAGCGCGAGATCAGGGTGGCGCTGTCCAATTCCTTCGGCTTTGGCGGCACCAATGCCAGCCTGATCATGGGGCGGGTTGACGGCTGATGATGAAGCATGTCGCGGCCAATGCGCTGACACTCCTGATCGTTGGCCTGATCCTGCTGGGCGGTGTGCTGGCCATGGGGCAGCGCGCCTTTTTTGCCGAGGGGCCGCTGGAACAGGCGATCTGCCTGCGCGTCGAGCCTGGCGCGAATCTGGCCGCCGTCACACGCAACCTGGAGGCGCAGGGCGCGATTTCCAGCGCCACCGTGTTCCGCGTCGGCGCCCAGCAGACCGACCGCGCGGGGCGGTTGCGCTTCGGCTCCTATCTGATCGAACCCGGGGCTTCGATGGACGGCATCCTGGATCAGGTGACCCGCGGCGGCGCCTCCACCTGCGGCACCGAATTGCAACTGCGCATCGGGGTGACGCGCGTGGCCTATGTGCTGCGCGAACTGGACCCGGCCACGCAGCGGCTGGAGGAACGCTTCAACCTGCCGCTGGATACCGACCCGCTGCCAGAGGATTTTCTGGAACAGGCCGCGCTGCCCGATACCCGCCTGCGCGTCACCATCGCCGAGGGGGTGACCAGCTGGCAGGTCTGGAACGCGCTGCGCCAGGCCGATTTCCTGAGCGGCGATCTGCCGGATGTGCCCGACGAGGGCTCGCTCGCGCCGGACAGCTATGACGTGCGGCGCGGGCAGGACCGCGCGGCGCTGGTGGCCGAGCTCCAGGCCCGTCAGCAGGCCATCCTGGCCGCGGCCTGGGAGGACCGGCAGCAGGGGCTGCCGATTTCCGACCCGCAGGAGGCGGTGATCCTGGCCTCGATCATCGAACGCGAGGCCGGCGGCCCGCGCGAACTGGCCGAGGTGGCGGCGGTCTTCTACAACCGCATGGCGCGCAACATGCGGTTCCAGATGGATGCCACGATCATCTACGGCATCACCCGGGGCGAGGGGGTCTTTGGCCGGCCGATATCGCGTGCGGATATCAATGGCGTGACCGAGCAGCGCCAGCACGGGGCGATCCTTTACAACACCTATCAGATCGACGGGCTGCCCCCCGGCCCCATCGCCAACCCGGGCCGCGCGGCGATCGTGGCGACGCTGAACCCGGCCGAAAACGACTATCTGTTCTTTGTCGCCGATGGCACCGGCGGGCACGCCTTTGCCGCCACGCTGGCCGAGCATAACAGCAATGTCGCGCGCTGGCGCGAGATCGAGGCTGAGCAGAGAAGGCTTCAATTTCAGTAACCCCAAGCGCGCAGCCGCTTGCACCAACCCCGCAACCAGCGTCATCGACCCGGCCCTTGTCGCGCTCTGGCGCCATCGCCGTCGGCGTAGGATCAAGGCCACGGGCCAATTGCGGCGACCCCATGGCCTCGGCTTCCTGTGATCCGTCTTTTTCGGGACCATGCGCGGTTCTTCGGCAAGGAAGCGGTGACGGGCGGCAACCTCGGCCTGGCTGTCGCCCCGGTCCAGGCGCACCGGGACCCGCCCGACCGTCTTGCGGCAGCAGTCAGCCAGACCTTGGCGACGCGACAGCTGCGTTCCTGATACTCTTCGAGGGTCTGCGTGCAGGGACTACGCTAGGCAACCACATAAGCAGCCTGGAAAAAGCCGCCGGCTCATCATCGTTGCCAACTCTCGGGCATGGTCAGGCGAACGGCGCGATTCGATCTCTGGTCGGATAGGTTCCACAGGATGCAAGGTTGTCTCGCGCATATTTTATTCTTCTAGCAATTTTTTGCCGAACTACGTATCTTCGCAAAAAATGGTTCGGAATCGCTTGTGTTTGGGGATGGGATGGGCGGACGGACAGGCTTCCCGCGCCTTCGGCGGCCGCGCCCGCCCCGGCTGCAACACCGTTTCGCCTTCGAGGCGCTTGAACCCCGGCTGCTGCTGTCGGCCGATTTCATCCCCATCGAGGGCCGCATCGATCTTCCCGGCGAGACCGATGTCTATGTCCTGACCATCGCCGAGCCCACGCTCTTGCATGTCGACAGTCGGCGCGAAGCGCCGGTACGCTGGAGCCTTGCCGACGCCGACATGGCGGTGCTGGCAACCGCCACCGAAACCGCCACCAACGGCCGCTCTGCCAATGCCCCGCGCGCCATCGCGCTGGCCGCCGGCACCTATCGCTTCAGCATCGAGGGGATCGGCGACGCCACCGGCGATTACCTGTTTCAGCTGAAGGATCTGGGCCAGTCGCAAACCGTCAGCCCCGGCGCCGCCGCCAGTCCGCTACGGCTGGAAGGCACGCTGGACCACCCCCGCCAGACCCGGGCCTTCGGCTTCGACGTGGCGGCGGGGCAGGGGATCGCGGTGCAGGTCGATCCCGCCACCACGGCGACCGGCGCGTTGGTGCTGGTCTCGCCCAGCGGGGCGGAACTGCATCGCGGCGCGATTGCCGATTTCGCGCTGCCTGCGGTGACCGAGGCCGGGCGCCACACGCTGTTGCTGGAATCGACCAGTACCGCCGCGGCGCCTGCCTTCGCGCTGGACCTGGCGCTGCCCGCCGTGCCCTCGTTGCTGGAATTTGACGGCACCGAGACCCTGCTGCCGCTCAATGCCTCCGTCGCCGCCCAGATCGCCACGGCGGGCCAGGTGCTGCGCTACCGGGTGGTGCTGGATCAGCCGGGGCTGGTGGTGTTCGACGCGCAGGACAGGTTGGGGTCCGTTACCTGGCGGCTGACCGATCAGGCAGGCCGGGTTGCGGGAGCCGCGATCTTTGGCGCCTCGGTCAGCGATGCGGCGCCGGTCCTGATGCCGCAGGGCGCCCATCTGCTGGAAGTCGCCGGCACCGGCAGCTTTACCGGCACCGCCCGCTTTGCCCTGCTCACCGCTGCCGCCGCCCCGGCCCTGCCCGAGGGCGCGCCGGTCGAGGTGGCACTGGACCCCGGCGGGCAGGCGCGGCTGTGGCATCTCGATGCCACGGCGGGCGAGGTGATCGGGCTGCGCGAGTTGTCCCGCAGCGCCGGCGCTTCAGTAACCTATCGGCTATACGGCCCGGGTGGCGAGGAACTGCTCAGCCGCTCGGACGGGCTGACCCGAACGGTGCTGCCGCAGACCGGGCGTTACGTGGTCATGGCCTCGGAAAGCTACTTCAACACCAACGCCGCCAGCTATTCCTTCCGCTTCGACCGGGTAGCCGACCCGGCCCCGCGCGCCATCGGCTGGGGCGAGACGGTCAGCGGCACGCTCGCGACCACCGGCGCGCGCCATGTCTATACTTTCACCCTGGACGCGCCGGAACGGGTCTTTGCCGACTGGTTGTCGGCCGACAACGGCGTGCGCGCCCGGCTGATCGGCCCGCAGGGAGATGTCTATGCGGGCTTCAACGCCACCAGCAGCCTGCGCCAGGACGTGCTGGCGGCGGGCGACTACCGGCTGGAGGTGACGGGCGCGGGCGTCGGTGTGGGCGATTACAGCTTCCGCCTGCTGCGCGCCTCGGACGCCACCGAGATCGCGCTGGGCGAGGAGGTGGAGATCGCCATCGCCGAGCCCGGCGCCACGGCGCTTTTCTACCTGCCCGCCGAAGCCGGCACGCAGATCCTGGCGCGGCAGATCGGCTCGGCCTCGGGCTTGCCGGCTTTCTGGCGGATGTATGACGCGGCCGAACCTGTGATCGCCTGGCGGTCGATCAACAGCCATCTGGGGCCGGAACTGCTGCGCGACGGCGGGGTCTGGATCAGCTTTGCGCGCGAACAATCGGCCAGCGGCGCCTTCAACGCCCGCTTTCAGTTCGTCGAGGCCGCGCGGGGCCGCGAGGCGCTGGACCTGGACACGCTGACGGTGGCCGATTTCACCGACGGGCCGGGCCGGTTCCAGTATGATTTCACGCTGGATCAGGACAGCGCGCTGTTCTTCAGCGCGCGCACCACCTCGTCCCGGCCCAACTGGCAGGTCAGCACGCCGGGCGGCACGGTGCTGGCGCAGGGCTCGGCCAATGCCACGGGCCTCGGCAACCGGTTCTTCCTGCCGGCGGGCGACTACACGCTTGAAGTATCGGAATCCTCCGACATCCGCGAGGCGGTGCCCTTTGTCCTGATGGATCTGGCCAATTCCACCGACCTGCCGCGTGACCAAGATGTGACGGTGGCGCTGGACCCGGCAGGCAGCACGCAAGTCCTTGGCTTCGACGTGGCGCCGGGCGAGGTTCTGTATTTCGACATCGCCGCCACATCAGCCACGGCGCGGCTGATGGCGCCGTCCGGGCGTTCGGTCTGGTCCAGCTCCGGCCCGGTTCCGCCGCAAAGCTACATGGAGGGCGGTCGCTATACGCTGATCCTGGAGGGCAGCAAGCACGGCACCGGCCAGGTGCGCGTGGCGGTGCGCGCGCCCACGCAGGCCGTGGTGCCGATGACCCTGGGCGAGACCGTCAGCGGCACGGTGCTGCGCGGCGACAGCCCGGGCCATGCCTTCAGCCTGGACAGCGACCGGCTGGTGCTGTTCGACAGCCTGACCCCGCTTTCCAGCCTGCGCTGGTCGATCGAAACCTCTGGCGGCGCGCCGATCACCGCGCCGCAGGCGTTCAATGCGCAGTCCGGCGGGTTCGAGGCGGTGCAGCTTCTGTCGGCCGGGGATTACGTGCTGCGGGTAACGGGGCAGGGGGCGGCAACGGGCGATTATGCCTTCCGCCTGCTGGACAGCGCCGCCGCGCCGGTCATCACCGCCGGCAACCCGGTTTCGGTCAGGCTGGAGGCCGGGCGCGAGAGCCGTCTTTTCGCCTTCGACGCCGTGGCGGGCGAGCGGCTGGCACTGGCGGCGCCGGAGATCGACGGGACCGGGCGCGGCAATATTTCCTGGCGCATCTTCCACGAAAGCGGGCTGGAACTGGCGCGGCGCACCAGCTTCCAGACGCTGGAATCGGAACCGCTGCCGCTGTCCGGCCGCTTCTATCTGGCGCTTGATGGCGGCTCCAACCTCAGCGCGCCGGTCGATCTGACCTTCCAGCTTTCCCGCACCCCCCAGCCCGCCGAGGCCCTGCCGGGTGCCGTCTTCACGCTGGGTGCGCTGGTCGAAGGACAGATCGCCGCCGCTGGCGATACCGGCCATCACCGTTTCACCCTGACCGCGCCCGCCCGGCTGATCCTGGACAGCCGCACCAATTCCTCCTCCCTGCGCTGGCAGATCGTGGGGCCGCAGGGCGCCATCACCGACCCGCGCGCCTTCAACGCCTCCAGCTTCTTTGCCTATGGCGGGGTCTGGACGGGGGACCGTCCGTTCTTCATCCCGCTCGATGCCGGCGAGTACAGCATCCGCGTCGCCGGCACCGGCTCGGCCACCGGCAGCTATGCCTTCAGCCTGCTGGACCTGAACGCGGCCACCGACCTGTCGGATGGCGAGACGGTCTCGCAGGCGATGCTGGGCAATGCGATGGCCGTGTTCCGCTTCGACGGCCAGACCGGGGATACCGCCTGGGTGCGCACCGCCAGCCCGGGGTTGAGCACGCTGTCCACCCGCTGGTCACTGTTCGCGCCAGATGGTTCGCGCATCACGTCGAACCTGAGCACAAGCAGCTGGGACATGCCACTCAGCCAGAGCCGCATGCACTACATTGTCTTCGAACCCGCGCTGACCGTCACCGGCCCCTATGCCATCGAGGTCAGCGCCGGGGTCCAGCAAACCACGCGCTTTGACATCGCGCCGGGCGATGCGGTGGCGCGCAACTTGCCGCAGGCCCATACCCACCGTTACGCCTTCACCCTGGAGGCGCCGCGGGTGCTGCATCTGAACGCGCGCGCCAGCGATCAGGCCATCGAGCGCTGGCTGGAACGCGATGGCGAGATCGTCAATCCCGCGCGCGACCTGGGCAGCACGGAGGATGTCACAGCAGGGCTGCTGGTGCTGGCGCCGGGAAACTACGAACTGGTGATCAAGGGCCGAAGCGGTGCCAGCGGCGACTATGCCTTCGCGCTGCGCGATCTGGACGCCGACCTGCCGGTGCTTGGCGCCGGGGGGGTGAATTACACGCTCGATCCCGCCTCGGCCTCGGCCGAATACCGCTTCGACGGGGTATCGGGGACAGAGGTCTTCATCGCGCGCGAGAATGTCACCGCCGGGGCCACGCACTGGGCGCTTTACGCGCCGGACATGCGCCAGATCGATTCGGGCTTGCTGAGCGACCATCCCGGGCGCTTCCTGCTGCCGGAAACGGGCAGCTACCGGCTGGTCATCGACGGCCGGCCCAGCCTGAGCGGCGAGAGCACCGGCACGCTGCGGCTGTCGCCCACGGGCGACGTGTTCCAGCCTCTGACGCTGGATCAGGACGTGACCGGCACCATCGCCCGCCCCGGCGAGCGGCAGATATACGGTTTCACGCTGGCCGCGCCGACCACGCTTTTCTTCGACTCCCTCACCAACCGCTCTGACCTGCGCTGGACGCTGGAAGGGCCGGAGGGCGTGCTGCGCCAGGCGGGGCTGAACAACGACAGTTCCGGCTCCGACCTGCACCCGGTCGCCCCCGGCGCCTACCGGCTGATCATCGAGGGCACCGGCGCGGCGACGGGCGACTATCGCTTTCGGCTGATGGACCTCGCGACAGCCGAGCGCATCGCCGGGGGCCAGCATGTCGCCGGGGTGCTGGACCCGGGGTCGCGCGCGCGGGCCTATGTGATGGCAGCGCAGGCCGGCGACCGGCTGTTCATGGACAACAGCGGGCCGGCGGGGCAGGGGGCCTCGTGGCGCATCTTCTCGCCCCTGGGCGCGCTGGTCGCGCAGGGGTCCACGGCGAATGACCTGTCAGGCCAGGTGCTGGGGCTAGACGGTGACTACCTGATCACGGTCGAAGGGCCCTCCAACCGCGTGGACCCGGCCGCCTATGCCTTCAACCTGTTCCTGCACCCCTTTGGCGCGCGGGCCGGGGCGACGCCGGTGCAGGGCAGCACCCCGGCGCCGGATCTGGTTGTGCGCGACATGGCGGTGACGGCCAGCGGCCCCGTGCAGGCGGGCCAGCCGGTGCAGCTGCAATGGCGCACGGTGAACGCAGGCAATGCCGCGGCGCCGGGCAATTTCATCGAACGGGTGGTGCTGCGCAACCTCGATCTGGGGCTGGTTCTGGCGGTGGTGGACCTGCCGCGCAGCGGTGCGGCGCTGGCCGCCGGCGCTGGGGTGGACCGGTCGGTGATGCTGGATCTGCCCTCGGGCGCGCGCGGGGCGGGGCAGTTGGGCTTCAGCGTCGAAACCGATGTGCGCCGCAGCGTGGCCGAGTTCAGCGCCGACAACCGCGCCGAGGCCAACAACCTGACCCGGCTGAGCGTCGAAAGCCTGCCCGACACGCTGCCCGATCTGATCGTCACCGATATCGACCTGGACCCGCCCGCCGACTGGCAGCCCGGCGATACGGTCACCGTGCGCTGGACCACCCGCAATGATGGCGAGGCGCCCGCCGCCGGCCCCTGGCAGGAACAGGTCCGCATCCGCAACCTGGCCACCAATGCCGAGGTCGCGTTGCAGGTGCTGGGCTTCGAGGGCACGCTGGCCCCGGGTGCCGAAGCCGCGCGCAGCCTGGACCTGACCTGGCCCGAAGGCGCCATCGCCACCGGCCTCTACCGTGTTACCGTCACCACCGATGTCGATGACGATATCATCGAAGGCAATGACGAGGGCACCGCCGAGGACAACAACGCCACCGTGGCCGAGCTTCTGTCGGCCCCCGATCTGGTGGTCGAGGCCGTGACGGTGGCCGAAGACAGCCCCAGTTCCGGCCAGCCGCTGACCGTCAACTGGGTGCTGCGCAACCAGGGCAACATCGCCACGCGCGACGGCTTCACCGACTGGCTGCGGATCCGCAATCTGGATACCGGCGCGACGATCCTGACCACCGCCGTCCCCTATGACGCGGCGGCGCTGGGCGGCATTGCGCCCGATGGCACCGCCAGCCGCAGCTTCACCCTGACCCTGCCCGAGGGTTCGGCGGGCGCCGGGCGGCTGGAGATCCGCCTTGCCGCCAACACCAACACGCTGGGCCGCACCGGCATTGTCGAGGCCGGGCCGGCAGGGGCGGCCTATGGCAACAACGCCCGCACCATCACCATCGAAGCCGCGCTGGCCGCCAACCCCGATCTGGCCGCCAGCAATTTCACCGCGCCCGAGAGCGCCGAGGCGGGCGCCGAGATCACGCTGGGCTGGCGGGCCACCAATATCGGCGCCGCCACCGCGCCGGGCGGCTGGGTGGACCGGGTGCAACTGCGCCGCGTGGATGGCGAAGGGGCGCCCATCACGCTGCTGGAACGCCCGCGCACCGGCAATCTGGCCGCCGGTGCGCGCTATGATGTCAGCCAGACCGTGACCCTGCCCGAAGCCGTCTCTGGCGAGTGGGAACTGGTGCTGACGCTCGATGCCGATGCGGCGCTGAACGAACCCGACACGCGCGACAACAACACCCTTGTCCGCCCCATCACCCTGACCGCCCAGGCGCCGGATCTGCTGGCCGAGGTCGTCACCGGCCCTGCCTCGGCACTGGCGGGCGCCCAGGTCGCGCTTAGCTGGCGCGTGACCAACACCGGCGAGGCCCCGGCCAGCGGCGAATGGACCGACGCGCTGTGGCTCTCGCCCACGCCTGTGCTGGGCGCGGGCGCCACGCTGCTGGCGCAGGTGCCGGTGGCGCGCACGCTGGCGCCCGGGGCTAGCTATACCGAAACCGCCAGCGTCATCCTGCCCGCAACTGCCGATGGCACCTTCTTCTTCGTGCTGGAGACGAACGCGGGCGAGGCGCTGTTTGAGGCTGGGCGCGCGGGCAACAACATCGCCGCCAGCCCGCTGCCGGTCACGCTGGGCCTGCCCACGGCGGCCAATCTGCGCCCCGTCTCGCTGGACATCCCCGCCAGCGCCGTGCCGGGCGAGGCGCTGCGCATCGGCTGGCGGGTGGAAAACGCCGGCGCCGGGGTGGCGCGCGCGCCCTGGGCCGACCGGGTGCTGCTGATCTCGGAAGAGACCGGCGCGCAGACCGTGCTGGGCGCGGTGCCCCGCAGCTTCGATCTGGCGCCCGGGGCTTTCTATGACGCGGAACTGGAGGTCACGCTGCCGACGCTGGGCAGCGGCGCCTGGCGGGTGGCGGTGCTGACCGACTGGCAGAATCGCGTGTTTGAAGGGGCGGCGACCGAAGACAACCGGCTGGTGTCGGAAACCGTGCTCGGGATCGCGCGGCCGGATCTGGCGCCGGTGCTGGTGGCGGCGCCGGGCGAGATCGTCTCGGGCCAGCAGATCACGGTCGAATGGCGGGTGGATAATACCGGCGCTGGCCGGGCGCTGGCCGGTTTCGCCGATGAATTGTGGCTCACCCGCGGGGGCGAGGTGGACGGCGAGGCGGTTCTGCTGGACCGCACCCTGCGCGACAGCCCGCTGGAGGCCGGCGAGACATGGGCGCGCAGCGTCACCGCCGAGGTGCCCATCGCGCTTTCCGGCGACTGGCAGATCCTGATCCGCACCGACCCCGACGCCGTGCTGACCGAGGCGCGCACCGACAACAACAGCGTCACCGCGCCGCTGGCCATCGCGCTGGCGCCGCATGCCGATCTGGCGGTTTCCGATGTCTTCGCGCCGCCCTTCACCGCGCGTGATCCGGCGATGATCACCGTGGGCTGGACCGTCACCAATATCGGCAGCGCGCAGGGGGCGGAAACCGGCTGGCTGGACCGGGTCATCGGCTCGCGCAGCGGGGTGCTGGGGGCGGCGGACAACATCGTGCTGGGGGAGCGCGCGCGCAGCGGGGCGCTGGCGCCGGGGGAAAGCTACAACGCCTCGGTCGATATCCTGATGCCGCCGCGCTTTTCCGACCGGCTGACGGTCTTCGTGGTGGCGGATGCGGAAAACACGGTGTTCGAGGCCGGCTTGACCGAAAACAACGTGGCCAGCCCGCCGCATCCGGTCGATATCATGCCCGCCCCGAATGCCGATCTGGTGGTCACGGGTTTCGAGGCCGCGCCCACGGGCCTGAGCGGGCAGCCGCTGGCGGTTTCCTGGTCGGTGCAGAACGTCGGACCCGGCGTGACCGACCGCAACGGCTGGACCGACCGGGTGCGGCTTTACGCCAACGCGGACGGCACGCAGCAACTGGCCAGCTTCGACCTGCCGCGCATCGGCCCGCTGGCCCCGGGCGAGGGCTACGAGCGCAGCGCCGAAATCACCCTGCCCGACGGGCTGTCCGGCCCGGTCTGGGCGCAGGTGGAAACCGCCCCGCGTGGCACCGCGCGGCCCTTCGAGTTCATCTTCGACGACAACAACGCCAGCGCCCTGCAGCGGGTCGATGTCACTCTCTCGCCCTCGCCCGATCTGCAGGTCACCCAGATCGCCCTGCCGGAAACCGCGGTCGAGGGCAGCGGCATCGACATCTCCTGGCAGGTGACGAACGA
Source organism: Paracoccaceae bacterium (assembly GCA_007120685.1). GTDB lineage: Bacteria > Pseudomonadota > Alphaproteobacteria > Rhodobacterales > Rhodobacteraceae > Pararhodobacter. The sequence continues at coordinate 12,016 of SKNG01000117.1, forward strand.
GGGCGCGGCGACGGCCACGGCCGCCGGCGGCTGGGTGGACAGGGTGGTGCTGGTCCCGCAGGGGCAGGATGCCGCGCCGATCGTGCTGGGCAATTTCAACACCGCCGCGCCGCTGGCCGCCGGCACATCCTATCAGCGCACCGAACGGGTGGTGCTGCCTGCGCGCATCGCCGGCCCCTGGGCGCTGCAGGTCATCACCAACGCCACCCGCAGCGTCTACGAACATGGCGCGGCGGCGGAAAACAACAGCCGAACCAGCGCCCAGACCCTGACCGTCACGCCCCTGCCGCGCCCCAACCTGCAGGTCGCCGAGGTCAGCGTGCCCGAGGTGGTGGACGCCGGCGGCGAGATACAGGTCACGTTCGAGGTCATCAACCAGGGCGGGGTGACGGCCAGCGGCAACTGGATCGACCGCGTGTATCTCTCGGCCAGCCCGCAACTGGGCGCGGGGGCGGTGCTGCTGGGCACCTTCGCCAACGGCTCGGCGCTGGAACCGGGCGAGCGCTACGCGACCACCACGCCCTCCTTCACCGTGCCCCTGCGCTTTGGCGGCGAGGCCTGGGTGATCGTCGCCACCGATGCCGGCAACGCGGTGGACGAATTCCCCTTCGAGGATGACAACACCACCCGCCAGCAGATTACCGTCACCCCCGCCCCGCGCCCGGATCTGGTGATGGAGCGTGTCGTCGCCCCTTCGCAGGCCGTGGCCGGGTCAGAGATCGAGGTGCGCTTCACCGTGTCCAACCTTGGCCTGGGCGAGACCTTTGTGGACCGCTGGCAGGACACCATCTGGATCGCGCGCGACCCCCGTCGGCCCAATGCCGCCCCCGCGCCAACCAGCCCGGGCGAGGTGGATTTCATCCGTGGCAACAGCGCCCGCCTGCTGGCCACCATCACGCGCACCGAAATCCTGGCGGTGGGCGACAGCTACGAGGTGGTGGCCCGCGTCCGCCTGCCCGACAATCTGGAAAGCGGGCGGTATTTCATCACCCCCTGGGCCGATAGCACCGGGCTGGTGATCGAGGACACGCTGGCCGCCAACATCAACCCCGACGACCCTGAAGAGATCGACAACAACAACTATCGCGGCCGGGCCATCGACATTCTGGGCCGGGTCATCAGCCTGCCGGATCTGGTGCCGGAAATCACCTCGGTCACATCCCAGACCGTGCAGGCCGGCCAGGATCGGCTGGAGGTCAGCTGGCTGGTGCGCAACGACGGCCCCGGCAATACGCCCGACGGCGCGCGCTGGCTGGATGGCGTCTATCTGAGCGACAGCGCCGAATGGGGCGCGGCTGGCGCCCGCGTGATCACCCTGGCGCTGGAGCCGCATCTGGAGGGGCTGGGGCGCGGCGAAAGCTACACGCGCGCACGCAGCTTCGATCTGCCGCCTTCGGCCGCGGGGATGTATGTGCATGTGCGCACCGATGTGGTGATGCAGGGCTGGCCCGGCGTGACCGAGGCTGATGAGGACAACAACATCGTCTCGGCCCCCGTGGACGTGCAGCGCGCGGCGTCGAACCTGCGGCTGGTCTCGGTCGAGGCGCCGGAGGCGGGCAATTCCAGCGGGCCGGTGGCGGTAAGCTGGGTGGTGGAAAACACCGGCGCCGATGTCTGGGCGGGGACCGAACAGTGGTTCGATGCCGTCTGGGCCTCGCCCGATCCGGTGCTGGATTTTGGCCGCGCCACGCGGCTGGGCATCGTGCCGATCAGCCCGGAAGCCGGTCTGCCATCCGGCGCCAGCTACATCGGGCGCGGCGATTTCACCCTGCCGGGTGGCATCGAGGGGCCGTATTTCCTGCATGTGCTGACCAATGTCTCCTCAATCAGCGGGCGGCCCAACAGCAGCGACAGCGAAACCGGCTCGGCCGACAGTCTGCGCAGCCTCTACAGCAGCCGGGTCTACGAGGGCGGGGCCTTCGACGACAACCGCGCCACCGCGCCTATCGAGGTCACCTATACCGAGCCGAACCTCGTGGTCTCGGCCCTCGACGTGCCGCAAGAGGCGATGGCGGGCACCGAGATCGAGGTGGTGTTTACCGTCGCCAATATCGGCAATCGCGGCACCGGAGTCGGCGACTGGGTGGATCGCATCTTCCTGTCGCGCGACGGCGCGCTGGATGTGCGCGACACCATGCTGGCCGAGGTTCGGCGGGTAGCCCCCCTGGACGCGGGCGACAGCTACGAGGTGCGCGCCACGCTCCGCCTGCCGGACGGGATTGCGGGCGATTTCAGCCTGATCGTGGATACCGACAGCCTGGCCAGCCCCGCCGCCTGGCAGGACAGCGACATACGCCCCGGCCTGCCTGGCCTGCGCCTTGGCACCGGGCAGGGAAGGGTGCCGGAATTCCGCGATACCGGCGACAATCAGGCTATCGCCGCCCTGACCATCACCCCCGGCATCACGCCGGATCTGCGCATCACCGCCATCGAGGTGCCGGAAACCATCCGCAGCGGCCAGCGCCTGCCCGTCAGCTTTACCATCACCAACCTGGGCGAGGCCGACACCCTGCCCGATGCGCGCTGGACCGATGCCGTTTACCTGTCGCGCGACACCACGCTTGATCCGCGCAACGATCCCTTCCTGGGCCAGTTCCAGCGCATCGGCGGGCTGGCATTGGGCGAAAGCTATACCGTCAGCGCCGATCTGGACCCGCGCCAGCTGCTCGATGGCCCCTGGTATGTGATCGTGCGCACCGACCTGCCGGACAGCCGCAACCCCGATGGCCGGGTGTTCGAGGGCGCGGGCGAGGCAAACAACATAATCGCCTCTGCCCAGCCGGTGCTGTTCCAGCCCGCGCCGCCGGCCGATCTGGCGGCATCCGGCCTGCTGATCGACGGCGCGGCGGTATCGGGGCGCGAGGTGACGCTGCGCTGGACGGTGACGAATGCGGGCGAGAACGCGGCGCAGGGGCGCTGGACGGATGCGGTTTACCTTTCCACCGACAGCGAATGGGATATCGGCGACCGGCTGCTGGGCCGGGTCGACCGCCCCGCCGATCTGGCCCCGGGCGAAAGCTACGAGGCCGCGCTGACCGTCACCCTGCCGGCGGTGGCCGAGGGGTTCTATCGCTTCATCGTCCGCGCCGATATCCGCAACGAGATCTTCGAGGGCGGGGCCACCGCCAACAACACCGCCGTCAGTGCCGAGGCCGTGTTCGTCGATGTGCCCAACCTACCGCTCGGTATGGACACCGAACTGACCCTGGCGCCGGGGCAGGAACGGCTGTTCAAGGTCGAACCCGGCGTGGCCGAGACGCTGCAGATTGCCCTGCAATCCGACCAGCCGGGCGCGCGCAACGTCCTCTTCCTGCGCGCCGGCGCCGTGCCCGATGACACACGCTTCGACGCCACCCAGCGCGGCCCGGCCCGCGCCGACCCGGTGGCGGTGCTGGGCAACACCCTGCCGGGCGCGCATTACGTGCTGATCCGCGCCCTGCCGGGCGGTGACGAACCCCAGCGCATCACCGTCACCCCGCGCCTCTTGCCGCTTTCCATCACCGATGTCCGGCAGGACCGGGGCGGGGATGCGCGTTTCGTCACCCTGACCGTCGATGGCGCGCGCTTTGCCCCCGATGCCGTGCTGCGCCTGACCCGCCCCGGCGTCGCGGCCTTCGAGCCCGAGCGGGTAGAGGTGCAGGGCGGCACCCGCATCACCGCCATCTTCGACCTGGCCGGCGCCCCGCGCGGGCTTTACGATATCGAGGTCATCAACCCCGACGGCGCCATCGCCGCCGCGCCCTATCGCTACCTGATCGAGCGGGCGATAGAAAATCAGGTGCAGATGGCGCTGGGCGGCCCGCGCGTGGTCGAGGTGGGGGGCGCCGGCACCTATGCCGTCAGCTTCGCCAATTTCGGCAATACCGACGCGCCCTATGTGCATTTCACCTTCGGCACGCCGGAAATGGGCACTGCGCCGGGTGTCTGGAACCTGCCCTTCCTGGAACTGGCCACCAATGTCTCCGGCGCGCCCTTCGGCGATGCGCGCGGGCTGGACTGGGCCGCGGGCGATGGCCAGATCAACCGCAACGGCCAGATCCTCGCGCCCGGTTTCGTGCATTCGATCCCGGCGGGCGGGGTGGTGCAGGCCACGTTCAACGCCCAGACCTACCCGGCGCTTCAGGCGCTGGTGGACCGCGATTTCGCCGCCCTGCGCGCCTTCCTATATGCGCGCGACCCGGCGCTGCGCGATGCGGGCGCGCTCGACGCCGGCCCGGCGGCGCTGGAGGACCTGAACCCGCTCTGGGCCGCCATCTTCAACGATCCGCGTGTCGAGGCGATCGACGACGCCGTGCGTCTTTACGCGCCCTTCCAGTTCAACGTGGTGGCCGCCGCCACGCCGATGACGCATGCCGAATTCCTGGCTTTCCAGACGGCCGAGGCGCAGGCCCTGCGCGCCGCCATTCTGGCCGATCCTGACGCGCCCCCGGCGCTGATGGCGCTGGCCGCCGACGAAGACGTCTGGACCGGCGGCTATCTGGCCGCGCTGGAGGATGCCGGCATCCTGCGCGCCGATGACGAAGCGCCCTATGTGCGCGATTTGGGCGCGGTGACCAGCCTGATCTCCACCCTGTCGATGGGCCTGCTGCTGGGGCCGGAGGGCGACCAGTTGCGCAGCTCGGCCGATCTGGCAGCGTTCTTCGCCAAGGTCCGCCAATGGTATGGCAGCGAGGAGGGCGCGCTGGCGCCGCTCGCCGGTCTGGACCTGCGCGAGCGTCTGCCCGATATCCCGCCGCTGGATATCCCGGTGCCCGCCCTGCCGGTGGTTGAGGATTACGCGCTGGGGCTGGAAAACCCCACGCAATTCCTGGCCTTCAACGTTTTCGCTGCCTTCGGCGCGGCCGAAGGCTTCGATGTCGGCGCGGCGCTCAGCACCGGGGCGCTGGACCCGCTGGATCTGGGTCGCTTCCTGCAGGAGATCGAGGTGCTGGGGCGCTCGGCTGCGCTGATCGGCCCGCAGACCGGGGGCGAGGGGGGCTTCCTGCCGGTGGGCCTGCCGCTGCCCTACGAGATCCGCGCCCAGGCCCCCGATGCCGGCGCCGGCCCGGCCACCGAATTGCGCATCGTCAGCGAACTGGACCCGAACCTGGACCCCTCGTCCTTTGCGCTGGGGGCGATCATGCTGGGCGATGTCACCATCGCCGTGCCGGCCGACCGCCAGCTTTTCCAGACCGAGCTGGACCTGACCGGCCCGCGTGGGGTGGTGATCCGCGTCTCGGCCGGGATCGACGCGGCCAGCGGCATCGCGTCCTGGGTGATCGAGGCCATCGACCCCGCCACCGGCGAGCCGGTGCGCGACGGGCTGCGCGGGCTTTTCGACGGGCCGGATCAGGCGGTGCGGGTGTTCTATACCGTCCTGCCCCGCGCGGGCACGCCCCACGGCGCCGAGATCACCGCCAGCGCTCGGGTCTTCTTCGACAACGTCGCGCCGGAGGAAACCAACGCCCTTACCCAGCGGCTGGACGCGCGCGCGCCGGAAACAAGGCTGGACGTGATGCGGGTGCCTGGCACGGCACGCTATACGCTGGACTGGCAGGCCAGCGACGAAGGATCCGGCGTGCGCGATGTGGCGCTCTATGTCGCCACGGATGGCGGCAATTTCCGGCTGATCGAGCGGCGCGAGGCCGAGGGCTTCACCACCTTCGAGGGCGAGCACGGGCGGGCTTACGAATTCCTAGCGCTGGCCCGCGATCTGGCCGGCAATACCGAGGCGCCGCCCGCCGGCGTCTCGGTCCCCGGGGCGGCGCTGGTGGCGCTGCCGGGCGGTGCCGGGCTGGTGGAACCCACCCCGCCCAGCCCCGCGCCCGCCCCCCCGCCGCCCGAGGA
>SKNG01000387.1 GCA_007120685.1 Paracoccaceae bacterium
GGAACATGCCGGTGTTGCGCAGGGTTTCCACCACCTTCGGGTCGATCTGCTGGTCCAGATACAGCAGCGCGATGGCGTCCTGCCCCGCGCCGGACCGGCCCAGCGTGAAGTTGGCGATGTTCACGCCGTTCTTGCCCATCGTGTTGCCCAGCAGGCCGATGATGCCCGGCACGTCCTCATTGGTGGTATAGAGCATGTGCTCGCCGACCTCGGCATCGATGGTGATGCCCTTGATCTGAATGAAGCGCGGCTTGCCGTCGGAAAACACCGTGCCGGCGACCGAGCGTTCGCGCTGATCCGTCACCACCGTCAGCTTGATGTAGCCGTCGAACACGCCGGATTTGTCCTGCGTGGTGGTGGACAGCTTGATGCCGCGTTCCTTGGCCACGATGGGGGCCGAGACCATGTTCACATCCGGATTGGCCGCCTTCATCACCCCGGCGATCACTGCGCAGTCCAGCGCCCGCAGGTTCATTCCGGCCGCAACCCCGTCATAGAGCACATTGATGGCCCTGATCGGCTCGTCGGTCAGCTGCCCGGCAAAATCGCCCAGATGGCCCGCCAGCTTGATCCAGGGGCCCATCACCGCGGCCTCTTCGGCGCTGACCGAGGGCATGTTCAGCGCGTTCTGCACGGCGCCGGTCAGCAGGTAATCGGCCATCTGCTCGGCCACCTGCAGCGCCACGTTTTCCTGCGCCTCGGATGTCGAGGCGCCCAGATGCGGGGTGCAGACCACGTTCGGCATGTTGAACAGCGGATTTTCGGTTGCCGGTTCGGTGGCGAACACGTCCAGCGCGGCACCCGCCACATGGCCGGATTTCAGCGCCTCGGCCAGCGCGGCTTCATCGACCAGCCCGCCACGCGCGCAGTTGATGATGCGCACGCCCTTCTTCGTCTTCGCCAGCGCCTCGGCCGACAGGATGTTGCGGGTCTTGTCGGTCAGCGGCACATGCAAGGTGATGAAATCGGCGCGTTTCAGCAGCTCGTCCAGCTCCACCTTCTGCACACCCATCGCCTTGGCGCGTTCCTCGCTCAGGAAGGGGTCATAGGCGACGACCTTCATGTGCAGCCCCAGCGCCCGGTCGCAGACGATGCCGCCGATATTGCCCGCGCCGATCACGCCGAGCGTCTTGTTGAACAGTTCCGTGCCCATGAAGCGGTTCTTTTCCCACTTGCCGGCATGGGTCGATGCGCTGGCCTCGGGCAGTTGCCGGGCGACGGCGAACATCATGGCGATGGCATGTTCGGCGGTGGTGACAGAATTGCCGAAGGGCGTGTTCATGACGATCACGCCGCGCTTGGAGGCGGCGGGGATATCGACATTGTCCACCCCGATACCGGCGCGGCCAACGACCTTCAGCCGGTCGGCCGAGGCAAGCAGCTTTTCGGTCACCTTGGTGGCCGAGCGGATGGCCAGGCCGTCATACTGGCCGATGATTTCGGCCAGCTTTTCCTTGTCCTTGCCGACATCGGGCAGATAGTCGACATCGACACCACGGTCGCGGAAGATCTGGACGGCGGTTTCGGACAGCTTGTCGGATACGAGAACGCGCGGGGCGGCCATGAGAGGCTCCATTCATTGCATGGGGAAAGGAGGCAGGACGGGGGCTGCGCGCCCCGTCCCGCGAAAGCTGTGATCAGGCGGCGCTTATGCGGCCTGCGCCTGGGCGGCGAGTTCGGCGTTGAAGGCCCATTCGATCCAGGGCATCAGCGCCGCCACATCGGCCGTTTCCACCGTCGATCCGCACCAGATCCGCAGCCCCGGCGGGGCATCGCGGTAGGCGCCGATATCCAGCGCCACGCCCTCGCCCTCCAGCCGCTTGGCGACGGCCTTCGCAAAGGCGGCACCGTCCCGGATGGCGGGGTCGGTGAATTTCAGGCAGACGCTGGTGGTGGAGGCCGTCGCCGGGTCTTCCGCCAGATTGGCGATCCAGTCGCGGCTGGCGATGAAATCCCACACCGCCTGCGCGTTGGCATCGGCCCGCGCGATCAGCCCCTTGAGCCCGCCGATGGACTGCGCCCAATCGAGCGCCAGCAGGTAATCCTCGACCGCCAGCATGGAGGGGGTGTTGATCGTCTCGCCCTTGAAGATGCCCTCGATCAGTTTGCCGCCCTTGGTCAGGCGAAAGATCTTCGGCAGCGGCCAGGGCGGCGTGTAGCTTTCCAGCCGCTCGACGGCGCGCGGCGACAGGATCAGCATGCCATGCGCCGCCTCGCCGCCCATCACCTTCTGCCAGGAAAAGGTCACCACATCCAGCTTGTCCCAAGGCAGGTCCATGGCGAAGGCCGCGCTGGTGGCGTCGCAGATGGTGAGCCCCTCGCGGTCCGCGGGGATGGCGTCGCCATTCGGCAGCCGGACGCCCGAGGTGGTGCCGTTCCAGGTGAAGACCACATCGCGGTCGAAATCGACCTGCGCCATGTCGACGATCTGACCATAGGGCGCCTTGCGCACCACGGCGTCCAGCTTCAACTGCTTGACGGCATCGGTCACCCAGCCCTCGCCAAAGCTTTCCCAGGCCAGCATTTCCACCGGGCGCGCGCCCAGCAGCGACCACATCGCCATTTCCACCGCGCCGGTGTCGGATGCGGGCACGATGCCAATGCGATAGTCGGCCGGCACGCCCAGCACATCGCGCGTCTGCTCGATGGCGCGCGCGAGTTTCGCCTTGCCCACGGCAGCACGGTGCGAACGGCCGAGGGCTGCGTCGGCGAGCTTGTCCAGCGAAAAGACGGGGGGTTTGGCGCAGGGGCCGGATGAAAAGCGCGGATTGGCCGGCCGCGCGGCCGGGGTCTGAACGTCGGTCATGGTATCCTTCCAGATATTCGCCCTTCGTTGGGGAAGGGTGTCCCACCGCCGCGCTTACGGCAGCGCGGGGCGTCTGGCAAGGGGAAAGAGACTGTTCCAGTTCGGGCTGATCGCCTCGGCAGGACTGGGGTGACGCGCTTTCGAAAGCGCGTTCGAACGGGCTTTCGAAAGCCCGTTTTCCGTTGATCGCCCGCCGTCGCTGGGGCGGGTTAAACGGCTGACATCGTGCGCCATGCAACCGGAAACCGGATCATGCCTGCCGACGGATCGCCCGGGCGATGCCTGCGATGCCCTCGCCGATACGGTCCTCGCCGATGGAACTGTAGGCGATGCGATAGAATTCATTCGGCGCACCCGGCGCGGCAAAGAACGGCCTCCCGGGTTCGATCAGCACGCTGTCGACATGCAACGCCCGCGCCAGCGCCTCGGTGTCCACGCCATCGGGGGCGCGCATCCACAGGCTGGAGCCGCCGCCTTCGATCCCGCCCGCCACCGCCAGCCCGTGTTCGGCCACGGCGGCCAGCATTACCCGGCGCCGCGCCTGAAACGCCCGCGCGGTGCGGCGCAGCAGCGCGTCATAATGGCCCAGTTGCAGGAAATAGGCCGCGGCGCGCTGGATCAGGCCGGGCGGGTGTCGCAGCACGGTACTGCGCAGGGCGCGAGCCTCGCGGATGAAGGGTTCGGGGCCGACCAGAAACCCCAGCCGCAAGCCAGGAAACAGCGATTTGGAAAACGAGCCGACATGGATGACCCGTCCCTCGGTATCCATGGATTTCAGCGCCGGAAGGGGCGCGCGGTCGTGGACGATCTCGAATTCGTAGTCATCCTCGACGATCAGGAAACCATCGCGCCCGGCTGCATCCAGCAGCGCCTGACGCGCGGCCATCGGCATGGTGGCACCGGTGGGGCAATGGTGGCTGGGGGTGCAGAAAACCACATCGACACGCGCCGGCAAAAGCGCCGGATCCAGCCCGGCGCGACCGACCGGCACGGGTTTGAGCCGGCAGCGCGTCTGGTGCAGGACATCGCGCAGGCCGGGATAGCCCGGTTCCTCGATGGCCGCGATACGGCGCTGGTTCAGCAGCAGTTGCGCCGCCAGCCACAGCGCGTTCTGCGCGCCCAGCGTGACCAGAATCTCCTCCGGCCGCGCCAAAATGCCGCGCCGGGGCAGGGTATGGCGGGCGATGTATTCCAGCAGCCCGGGGTCATCTTCCTCGAACCGGTCGTCGGTCATGGCGTGGAAGTCCTTCAGCCCCAGCGCCATCAGCGTGCAGCCGCGCCAGTTCTGATGGTCGAACAGCGTCTGATCGGCCTGGCCATAGATGAAGGGATAGCGAAAGCTGCGCCAGTCACGGGGCTTGCCCGGGCGGCTGAGCGGGCTTGCCTCGCTGCGCGGTTGGCTCAGCGCGCGGTTCCAGTCCACGCTGCTGGCGGTCTCTGGCTGTGCGCTGCCTTGCGGGAAATCCTGTGGCTGCGGCGCATTGGCCGACACGAAATAACCCGACCGGCCCCGCGGCTCCAGGTAATCATCGGCGACAAGATCGGCATAGGCCAGCGTCACCGTGATGCGGCTGACCCCCAGATGCGCGGCCAGGCGCCGGCTGGAGGGCATGCGCTCGCCCCGCCGCAGGCGCCCGGCCAGGATGCCCTCTGCCACCATCTGACGGATCTGCGCCTGCAGGGTGCCGGTGGCGCCGGGCCGCCTGAAGAAGATGTCCACCGATATGGCCATGGTTGCGTGCGCTGCTGAGAACTGGTCTTAAATCTAGCGCCGTGTTGGGCCTAACGCCAGTGCCGCCGATTCCGCACAGTCGCCTCTGCCCATGCCCGCAGCGGGCTGCTGCGCCGGTTCATGCCATGACGCCGGCCCCTGAGCAGAAATCCATGACGCCGGCCCCTGAGCAGAAATCGAGGTCATCATGAACATCTCAGCGCCGATCAACGACCTGTCCCCCATCGTTGCCGCCGACCGTGCCCATGTCTGGCACCATCTGACCCAGCACAAACCGTTCGAGACCATTGACCCCCGCGTGGTGGTCGAGGGCAAGGACCTGCGCGTCTGGGACGCCACCGGGCGCGAGACGCTGGACGCCGTGTCCGGCGGGGTGTGGACGGTGAATGTGGGCTACGGGCAGGTGTCCATCGCCGATGCGGTGCGCGACCAGTTGGTCAAGATGAACTTTTTCGCCGGGGCCGTGGGCACCGTGCCCGGCGCGCTGTTCGCGCAGCGGCTGATCGAAAAGATGCCGGGGATGAGCCGGGTCTATTATTCCAACTCCGGGTCGGAGGCGAACGAGAAGGCCTACAAGATGGTGCGCCAGATCGCTCATCGGCGCCACGGCGGCAACAAGTGGAAGATCCTGTACCGCGAGCGGGATTACCACGGCACCACCATCGCCGCGCTGGCATCGGGCGGGCAGGAAGAGCGCAAGGCGATGTATGGCCCGTTCCCCGCCGGGTTCATCCCCGTGCCGCATTGCCTGGAATACCGCAGCCAGTGGGGCGATGTGGCCGATTACGGGGTCCGCGCCGCCAATGCGATTGAAGAGGTGATCCTGCGCGAGGGGCCGGACAGCGTGGGCGCGCTGATCCTGGAGCCCGTGACCGCCGGCGGCGGCGTCATCACCCCGCCCGAGGGGTACTGGCCCCGGGTGCAGGAAATCTGCCGCAAGTACGGCCTCTTGCTGATCATCGACGAGGTGGTTTGCGGGGTCGGCCGGACCGGCAC
>SKNG01000304.1 GCA_007120685.1 Paracoccaceae bacterium
CATGGCGCGCTTCCTGCGCTTCCTGATGGGTGACGGATCGCTGGACGGGGTACGGCTGCTGGCGCCCGAGACGATGGCGCGGATGCGCACCCGGCTTTTCGACGACCGGCCCGATGCGGCGGACATGGCGCACGGCTTCCAGTCCCGCCCGCTGTTCGGCACAACGGTCCTGGGCCACGGCGGCGGATTGAACGAGTTCCTGTCGAACCTCGTCTTCCTGCCTGAGATCGGCGCGGGCGTCTTCGTCTCGCAGAACGGCGGGACTGGGGCGAGCCTTCCCTTCCTGGCCCCCGACATGATCCTTGGCGCGCTGGCGGCTGAGGCGGGGCTTCAGGCCCCGCCGCCGCCGTCGGTCCCGGACGCAAGCGCCCGTGCGGCCGAGGCGGCGGGGCGCTACCTCAGCAACCGCCGCGCCTTTTCGGGCCCAGCACAGGTGATGGCCGCGCTAGCGCCGCTGACGGTGACGGCGCTGCCGAACGGCGCCCTGCTGGTGCCCAACCCGTTCCTTCAGGCCGTCTCGCGCTTCGAGCCGGTGGCGCCGGACCTGTGGGAAGATGCCACGGGCGAGCGGCTCTGGCTGATCCGCGACGACCGGGGCCGCGTGGTGCGGCTGGCCGACGGGACCGGCACGCAGACCCATGAGCGGGCGCAGGGCCTGAACGACCCAGTCTGGCTGGGTGTAGGCTTCGGGTTGGCAGCCTTTCTGGCGCTGACGACGCTGTTGGGGCTTTTGTGGCGGCGCGGTCTGCGGGGCGGGTCGCGTGCGGGAACCCTCGCTGCTGTCACGGCGGTGGCCGGTGCGGCGGGGGTCTGGGTGATGCTCGGGGCAGTGGTGGCTGTAGGGGTTGCCGCGGCGCAGCTCGGCTCGGAGTTCCTGTTCGACCAGCCGCAACCGACCATGACCGCCGTGCTGGCGCTGGCAGATGCGGTCGCCGTTCTGGCCGCGCTTGTGGTGCTTTCGCTCATCCTCGTCTGGCGGGCATCGGGCTGGAGCCTCGGACGGCGCCTCCATCACAGCGCCTTCGCACTCGCCCTCGCCGGCCTGGCGGGCCTGATGGTACATTGGGGCCTCGCCTTCGGTGGGCCGATCTGATGACTGCCCTGATCCTTCTGGTTCAGGTTGGCCTGCCGCTTCTGTTGCTGGGCTGGCTGGCTTTCTGGCCGGCGGGCTCGACGCTGGGGTGGCTGGTGCAGTCGGTGGGCGTGGCGGCGATCCTGTATTCCCTTGCTCGGATCGCGCAATGGGCGCTGCCAGTCTGGTGGCTGCCCTGGGTCTATGGCGCGGTCTGGCTGGGGCTGTTGCTTGTTGGGCTGGCCGCGTTTTCGGCGCGACCGATGCTGCCGACCGGTATCGGCGGTTGGGTCATGCTGGCGCTGTCCACGGGACTGCTCGGGCTGGGGAGCTGGTACGGCGGGCAGGCGCTGGCCGGGCGTGCGCAGCCACCCGTCGCGGTGGTCGATATCGCCAATCCCTTCGGGCCGGGGCACTTCCTCGTGGGACACGGCGGATCGAACCCGCTGGTAAACGGGCATATGCGCACCCTCGATGATGCCGTCGAACGCTTCCGGCCTTGGCGGGGGCAGTCCTATGCGGTGGATTTTTTCGGCCTCGGCCCCTTTGGCCTGCGCGCTCGGGGCTGGCGGCCGGCCGATCCCGCCGCCTATGCGATTTTCGGCGCACGTCTGCACGCCCCCTGCGACGGCACCGTGGTCGCAGCCGAGGGGAGGATGCCGGATTTCCCGGTGCCGCAGGAGGATCCGGTCAACCGTCTCGGCAACCACGTCATCCTGCACTGCGGCGAGGCGTGGATCGTGCTGGCCCATATGCGCCAGGGCAGCGTGACGGTCGCGCCGGGCGAGGAGGTCATGACCGGAACGCTCCTCGGCGAAGTGGGCAACTCCGGCGCCTCGACCGAGCCGCACCTGCACATCCACGCCCAGCGCCCCGGCACACCCGAGGCGCCGATCGCGGGCGAACCGCTTGGCCTCAGGATCGACGGCCGGTTCCTGGTGCGCGGGGATCGGCTAAGGGGCCGGGCGTGGTAATCGGCAGGGCCTGCCAGCCCGCCCTGTGACCGGACCTGTCAGATCCAGCCCGCGGCCTTGAGCGCCGGGCGATAGGTCCGGCCGACCGGCACCTGAGCGCCGTTGGACAGCCGCACCACCAGCCTCGCGCCGTCCCTCGCGATCCCCTGTCGCGCCGCATTGGCCACCCACCAGGATCGGTGCACGCGCTGCCCTAACCCCTCCAGCTCGCGCGCGGCGTCCTCCATCCGGCACAGGATCATCTCGCTTCCCGCGGTGGTGTGGACCTTCAGGTAGTGGTCCTGCATTTCCAGGCACAGGAGGTCTCCGTCCAGCGGACCGGACAGGCGGGCGTGGAACAGCGCGGGGCCCTGCGCGGTGTCGCCTTCACTGCCGGGCTGGCGCTGCTGCGCGGCCTCCTGCAGATCGACGAGCGTATAGACCGGAACCGCGATTGCCCCGAGCAGCAGCAGGACCTGACCATAGAGCGTCAGGATCGACCCGGGCCAGCCGATGCCCGACAGCCCGTTCGCCAGTGTCACGACCCCGGTCGCCGGGATCGACACCGCCAGCGCCCCCGCCAGAGGGATCAGGATGCGCCGCAGGGGCAGCTCGTCGGGCAGATGCCCCTCCACCCAGCGGACCGCGATATCGCAGAGCATCCAGTTCAGCGCGACCACCGCCAGCCAGTAGGCCAGGCGCGGGAACAGGGGCAGCAGCGCGAAGGTGCCGAAAGGCCCGATCAGCCCCAGCACCAGTGCCACGACCAGCGGACCCACCAGCCGCCTGCCGATCTCGTTCATCCGTTCACGCATCGCGAACCGTCATTAGGTGTTCAGTCCTGGCATCTGGTGGATCGGGTCGACGATGAATCTGTCCGGCTCTGAAGTCCAGACCTTGCAGAGGTATTCGTAGGGTGTGAGGCCGCTCAGGGTCTTCAGCCTGCGTGCGAAGTTGTAGGCTGCCAAAAAGTCAGCAAGGTGCGTTCGCAGCTGATCGTGGCTGTTGTAGTGGAAACGCTTGACGGTCGCGTCCTTGATCGTGCGGTTCATCCTCTCGACCTGACCGTTTGTCCACGGATGGTTCGGCTTGGTCAGCCGGTGCTCGATGCCTTTCGCCTCGCAGATCATGTCGAAGCGCATCTGCCGGGACCAGGCGGTGTTCCGGTTGCGGGGCTGCTCTGCGAACTGGATGCCGTTGTCGGTCAGGATCGTATGGATGCGGTAGGGAACGACGTCCAGGAGGTGCTCCAGAGACTCCCACGCCGTGCGTCTGTTGGCCTTTTCAACCAGCTGGGCGACGGCGAACTTGCTGGTTCGGTCAATGGCCACGAAGAGAAAGAGCTTCCCTTCGGATGTCTGCACCTCGGCGATATCAATGTGGAAGAAGCCGATCGGGTAGCGCTTGAACTGCGCCCGCTTCGGTTTGTCCCCGCCCAGATCGGGCAGGCGCGAGATGCCATGACGCTGCAGGCACCGGTGCAACGCCGACCGAGTCAGATGTGGGATCGACGGCTGCAGAGCATAGAGACAGTCGTCCAGCGGCAGCAGTGTATGGCGCCGGAACGCGACGACCGCTGCCTCCTCGGCCTCGGTCAGGATCGTGGAGCGAGGCTCTTTCGGCCCGGTCTTGCGGTCCTCAACGGTCGCGCGCTTGCGCCACTTCGCCACCGCCTTGCTGTTGATGCCCAGTTCTCGGCTCAGCTGCGCGAGCGAAGCCTGCGATCGCTGTATTGCAGCTCTGACGGCGTGCGTGGTCGTGGCGCTCCCGTGACGAACTTGTCCCATAATGCTTCCTTCCATTCCTGAGAAAGGATCGCACCATCAAACCGTGGGATCAAACGCCTAGCATGACGCTCACGCATTTCCCCAGTCGTTTCCGAAGCTTCCGTTGCGGCCCCCATGCCGCGCCTGCCATTCGCCCCGGCAAGACATGCAAGATGGAGGTCGGACATGGCGGACGCATTCCGCACCTGTCGGTTCTTAAACCGTGCGTGGTGGTGATTGCTCTGGCCGTCAGGGCGGCTGCGGGGCATGGTCGGGCTCTTCGAGGGTGCCGGGGAAGGGCACGGCAAGCGACGGCTCCGCTGGGTAAATGATCCTGTACAGGTCGTGGGATGAGGTGATGAGGCATAGGGACAATCACGAAACCGAGCCAGCGCATGCGCCATCTCCGGCCGACCTGCGCGTACTTGCCGAACGCGCCGCAGCCCCCGTCTTCTGGCCCTTGCGCCTGCAGCGGCACCTTGCCCGGCCCGGTCTTGCCGGCAGCCTTGTCGCCGCGGCCTTTCTGCTGCTGGCCTGGGTTGCGGCGGGCGGTTGGCGTGCGGATGCGCTGCAGCCCGGGCTGGTGGGCGAGGCGCTGTTCTTCGCGCTGTCCCTCGGCCTGATCGTGGAACTGGCCGCGCTCATTCCCCGTGCGGCGCAGGACGATCTGGATGCGCTGGCCGGTGAACTGACGGTCGATCAGCCACTGTTGGACCGGCTGCGGGCCGCCCTCATCCGCTACCCTGCCCACGATGTTGCGGTGAATGCGGCGATCGGGCTGGCATTCGGCGTCCTGCATGTCGTGCTGACCGGGTCGGGTTGGACTGCACTGTCGGGCGATCCGGTGGCTGGCGTTCTGGCGCTGGGTACCTTGGCACTCTGGGCAATGATGATGCAGACCGGCCCCCTGCTTGTGGCGAATGCCCGGGTCTTTGCCTTCCTCGGGCGCAGCGCGGCGCGGGTCGAGCCGCTCGTGCTTGACCGGCTGCGCCCCTTCGCGACGGCAGCCATGCGGCCGATGTTTCTGGTGATGGTGCTGCTTGCGGCCTATCCCCTGATGCTTCTGGGCGCCGGCGCCATCACGGCAACGGCGGCAATCGGACCGGTCGCGACGGCATGCCTTGCGCTGGCAGCGGTCTGGCTCCCGCTACGCGGGCTGAGGCAGCGGATCCTCGAGGCCCGCAGGCTGCAGCTGTCCCGCCTTGATGCTGCCATCGTCGCATCCCTGCAGGCGGTTGACGGGTTCGGCGCGCCGGCAGAGCCGCTGCGGCTGCAGGCTCTGATCGAGCTGCGCAGCCGGTTGCACGCGACATCCTCACTGCCGATCGGGCTTGGCGGTCTCGGGCGGGGCCTTCTCTACCTTGCGCTGCCGGTGGCGACCTGGGGCGGCAAGGGGTTCGCCGAGGCGCTACTGAACTGGATGTTCTAGCGAACCCCGGATCTGGATTGTCCAGCGGCGGGCATTGCGCTCTGTCGCAGCGGCAGAAGCTCCGGCAACTGCCGACGATCGGTTCTCGACCGGTTGAACACGCGCCTTACGCCATCGCTCCGAGTGCGATGGCAACAAAAAGGGGCCCGGTGTAGATGCCGTGAATGAAAACACAGGCAAGGGTACTCTCAGCCCGCATTCCCCAAGTAGATCTCTGATTTCGCTGTCGTGACCATGGTATTATCAATATAAATCATGGTGTTGATGGCTTCGAGGGGCGGGTTTCATGGATCACCCAGCGGGTGCGGG
>SKNG01000435.1 GCA_007120685.1 Paracoccaceae bacterium
CTCACGGCGCGAGATCATTCGAGAATTTTTGCTGCGTGCTTTAGGAGATGTCCCCGCGTTTGACTGGCCGGCAGAGCCAAAGCCTTTCACTATTTTATTGGTGGGCGTTAATGGCACGGGGAAAACGACGACAGCGGCGAAACTGGCGTGGCGGGCCAAGCAGGATGGCAAACGGCCATTACTGGCCGCTACCGATACCTTTCGGGCCGCAGGTGCCGATCAATTGCGCATATGGGCCGAACGCGTGGATTGCGATGTGGTGGCGGTGTCGGCTCGGGGTTTTCCGGCGCGACCGGCGCGGGGGCCGGCGGTGCGGCTGGTGGCGGCGGTGGCGGCGGCGGGGGTGGCAGGGACTCCAGATCGACGATGGACACCGGTATCCGGTCGGCCCAGTGAAATCCGTCCGGAAACACATCCTGCAGCGACAGGCTGCTGCCGTCGGCTGCGGTGATGACAACCTCCTGGTCGCGATAGAGAATGCGCCCGCCGTTCGAACGCTCGACGAAGCTTAGTTGCGACGGATCCCGCAGCATCGGCCAGTCGGACAGGTCAATCCGGTCGGTCCCGGCCCGGAAATCGCGGATATGGGTGACGCCGCTGCCTGCGCGCATCACGAAAAGATCGCTTCCCGCGCCGCCACGCATGTCGGTCGCGCCCGGACCGGCGACCAGAATGTCGTTCCCGGCCCCGCCCGAAAGACTGTCGCGGTCCGCCGTGGCGATCAGCAGGTCATCGCCCGCCGTACCAGTGATGCTGCGCGCCTGGGCGGCGCTGCCGGAAACCACCGTGCCCCCGGAATCGAAGGGCATCGACAAATGCGTGACACCGCTGTCGCGCTGCGAGCCGGCAAAGACATGCAGGCGGTCGCCGTTCAGGGCCATTTCCAGCGCCGAGACATTGTGCAGCGCGGTCAGCCCGTTATCGCCCACCGTATCCAGCGTCACCAGCGTGCCGCCCGGCAGCAGGGCGAAAACCGTCACGCCATGATCCCCGCCGCCCGCCGCCACGAAGGCCCGGTCGCCATCGGACACTGCGGCCAGCGCCTGTACCGAGGCAAAGCGCGTGGCGCCGGTATCGAGCACGTGATCAACAGGCTGCAGCGCGCCGTTTGCATCGACCTCGATCACGGTCAGCGAAGATGTGGCGGCTCCGGCAACCACGGCATAGGTACTGCCGCCGACCTGCACCACCTCCATCGCCGTCGGCGCCGCGATGGGCACGGCATTGGCGGTGCCAACCGCATCGCGCGGGTCCAGCCGGCCGTTCGCGGGATTGCGCTGAAAGCTTGACAGGCTGTCATCGGCCGCGCTGAGGGCCAGAACAAACTCGCGCCCGTCGACCACGGCGCTGTCCAGACTGACCACCTGCTCGGGCCGATGACTGGCCGGAAACAACGGCAAGGGCCGCTCGTCCATCGTGACCAGGGTGGCCAGAACGCCATTGCCGATATCGGCGGCAAGCGCGGCCGCGTCGTCCCAGTCGATGGCGCGGCGCGCGCCGATCTCGCCGGTGCCATTGATCTGGAACGCCATCACCCCGCGCTCGTTCGTGCCGACCGCCAGCATCGAGGCATCGCCGTTGCGCACTACCGAGAGGTTTTCTTCCACCGCCCGGGTCATGTTGTCCGGGAACAGCCGGGTGGACCCGTTGGACAGCGACCCGTCCTCGTTGATCCGGTATCCGGACAAGCCGCCGTTGCGTCCGGTGGTCGCGTAGAGGAACGAGCCGCTGCCATTCTGATAGGTCACGAACGCATCGATGCCGCCATCGAGCAGATCGACGCCAGTTCCCGTAACACCGCCGATACTCAGCCGCATGCCACACCCTTTCCTTCACCCGCGCCGACCCTGCCCGCCGCTTTCGCTGGCGGCTGCCCGAAAGCGTGGCGAAAACGCGGCGTTCGTCTTGGATTTTCGGCGATTTATCGCCGCCTAGGGGCTTTGCGGGGGCACAGGGGTTGACCAGCCATTTGACAACCTGCCTCATTTATGGGCTCTCGCGCGCATGGCACAGGTACACCGATCATGAACAAGGCAACGGCGCTGGATCTGACACCCCATGCACAGGTCGTGGCACCAAGGACGATGCCCGCCGGGCGCCGCTTGGTGGCGGTCGTGGTCGCGCACAACCGCCTGGAGCATCTGAAGGCAACCCTTAATGCGCTGCTCGATTCCCCGCCCGCCCTGCTGGCCGCCGTGCTGGTTGTCGACAACGCCTGCGACGATGGCACCGGGGCCTGGCTGGCCACCGTGCAGGACCCGCGCCTGCATGTGATGCGCAGTTCGGTCAATCTGGGCGGCGCCGGCGGTTTCGAGACAGGGCTGCGCCACGCGGTGGCAGAGCTGTCACCGGACTGGCTGGTGGTCATGGACGACGACGCCCGCCCCACCCCCGGCGCGCTGGCTGCGTTCCATGCCATGGATCTGGACAGCTGGGATGCGGTTGCCGGCGCGGCCTATCATCCGGACGGCTCGATCTGCGAAATGAACCGGCCCACCTTCAACCCGTTCTGGCATCGCCGGGTCTTTTTTCGGTCCCTGTTCGGCGGTGGGCGCGATGCGTTCCATCTGGGCAGTGAGGATTACGCCCGCACCGGGTTGCGCCGCGTCGATGGCGCGTCATTCGTGGGGCTGTTCCTGAATGCGCGGGTGTTCGAGCGGGCCGGTTTTCCGGAAGGCCGGCTGTTCCTTTATGGCGACGATGCGATCTTCACCATGCGCCTGACGCGTTCCGGCCATCGCATCGGTTTCTGCCCGTCGTTACGTTTCGAGCATGACAGCAGCACCTATTCCGCACAGGATCCGCGCATTCGTCCGCTGTGGAAGGTCTATTATTATCACCGGAACCTGCTGATCCTCTATCGTCTTGCTTCCGGGCCGTTCTTCCTGCCGGTGGCGTTGTTCTACATGCCACGCTGGATTGCCAGGGTGCGCCATCACCGCGGCGAGCGCCGCCGGTATCTTACCCTGCTCATGCATGCCATCCGTGACGGACTGTTGCGACGCACCGACAAGTCCCATGCCAGCGTCCTTGCCCTTGGGACGCCGGAAACCGGGCGCGCGTCAGAGGCCGGGGACCTGGCAGAGAAGCATTGACGGGCACGATGGCGCCGCGTCTGCTGATCACTTATGCCACAGGCACATGCATACCGGGCCGTCCCGGCTGGCATCTTGCGCCTTTTTTCGGTAACGAGACGACAAGATTACATGTGTGAGCCGGAAAGGCCGCCAAGTGACGCAAGTTGAACCCATCAGGCCGCCACAGGGCGCACCCGCCAAGAACAACAAGACCAACAGGCCGGCGAAGAGCGATGAGACTCGGGTTCGCCCCGTCGCCAAACGTGCCCATGTCCGCAAGCGGCACCGGTTTCTGGTCTTTTCGCTGATCGCCTTGCTGCTGCTGCCGCTAGCTGCGGCGGTCACGTATCTTTATACCTTTGCCGAAGACCAGTATGCGTCGAACGTGGCCTTCACCATCCGGCAGGAAGAAACCGGCTCGGCCACCGAGCTCCTTGGCGGGCTCTCGGCACTGATGGGCGGCAGCGGCACATCGAATACCGATGTGCTGTTCGAATTCATCCAGAGCCAGGAAATCGTGGAGCGGGTGCTGCAGCATGTCGACCTGCAGGAGCACTATGAGCAGTTCTGGTCCACCGACCCGGTCTTTTCCATCTGGCCCGGCGCCACGATCGAGGACCTGCTGTGGTTCTGGCGCCGGGCTGTGCGCGTTACCTATGACCGGAATTCCGGGCTGATAGATGTTCAGGTGCGGGCGCGCGACCCGCAGACCGCGCAGCGCATTGCGCAGGCGATCGTCAGCGAAAGCGAGACGATGATCAACGCGCTCAACGAGGCCGCGCGACGGGAAACAATGGCCCATGCAGAGCGCGACCTGCAAGATGCCTTCACCCGGCTACGCACTGCCCGCGAGGAACTGGCAGAGTTTCGGGCCCGCACCCAGATCGTCGATCCGCAGGCTGATATCCAGGGGCGGATGGGCGTGCTGAACAACCTGCAGCAACAGCTTGCCGAGGCATTCATCGATTACGACCTGCTGCTGCAGATCACCAGCGAAACCGACCCCCGCGTCAGACAGGCGCAGCGTCGGATCGAGGTGATCCGCGAGCGCATCGCCCAGGAACGGCAGACCTTTGCCACCGAGAACATCACCGTGATGGATACGGACTATCCGCGGCTGCTGGCGCAGTTCGAAAGCCTGCAGGTCGATGTGCAGTTCGCCCAGCAGACCTATGCCGCTGCACTGACCGCGCTGGACGCGGCGCGCTCGAATGCCGCGCGGCAGAATTTCTTCCTGGCGACATTCATCAGACCGACCCTGGCACAACGGGCCGAATATCCGCAGCGGGCCATGCTCAGCATGCTGATCGCGCTTTTCCTGCTCTTGGGTTGGTCGATCCTGGCCCTTATCTACTACAGCATCCGTGACAGGAACTGACCCGCCGCCGCCGCATTAAAGCGGGCGGGTCGGAAGGCTGAAACCGGAGTGCATGACCATGATCCGCCTCAAAAACCTTAGCAAGGGGTTCTGGTACCAGGGCGAATACCGGACCGTTTTCGACAGGCTGGACATCAAGCTGCCCAGCGGCAAGTCGCTGGCCCTTCTGGGCGGCAACGGCGCGGGCAAGTCGACCCTCTTGCAGATCATCGCAGGCAACATGCGTCCAGACTCCGGCTCGGTGCGGAGCGACGGCTCGATCTCCTTCGTCGTAGGCTTCGGCGGCAGTTTCCACAAGGATCTGACCGGCGCCCAGAACACGCGCTTCCTGGCCCGGATCTATGGTGTCGACACCGACGAACTGGCTGATTTCGTGCAGGATTTCTCCGATATCGGCAAGCATTTCCACATGCCGATGCGGACCTATTCCTCGGGGATGAAATCGCGGCTTACCTTCGGCATCTCGATGGGCATTCCCTTTGACACCTATCTGGTGGACGAGGTCACGGCGGTGGGCGATTCCCGTTTCAGACGCAAGAGCAAGGCCGTGTTCCGCGAACGGATGAAAACATCGAGCGCCATTCTGGTGAGCCATAACAAGAGTGACCTGAGGAATTTCTGCGATGCGGGCATCGTGCTCAGCGACGGGCAACTTCGATACTATGACGACCTGGACGAGGCGATCGATTTTCACGAGCATCTCATGGCCTCTTGATCACCGGCGCCCGGCCTGACACAGAGCGTCCGGTTCCTTTCTGCCGAGCGACCGGCACGCCGAGGGCGCCCTGACATGCGTATTCTCTTCTACAACTGGGTAGACCACCTTGACCGCCAGCAACGCGGCGGCGGCGTGGCCGTGTATCAGCGCAATCTGATTGCGGCACTCACGGCCGTGCCCGGTGTGCAGGCTGCCGCATTGACGTCTGGGCTGGCCCATGACCTGCGCCCCGGCCCTCCGCGCTGGGCGCCCGTCGCCACGGGTCCGGAAAGGGAGGCCGCGCGCGGCTACGAGATCGTCAATTCCGGGCTGCTGGCGCCCGGGCATTCCGATTACGGCAGCCCGGCGC
>SKNG01000397.1 GCA_007120685.1 Paracoccaceae bacterium
AATGTTACTCTCGTTCATGGTGGTGCGTCCTCTTCGGTTGGCGGGTTGTGTCGCAACGACAATCCAACCAGATGCACCGCCAGCTTTCAAATCCCCAAAACACCAGATTCAGTCATAGCTCAAACATGAACCGCCTGATCCGCAATTATTATAGTCTATTTAGTGATTACATGGCAAAACAAGGAAGCCGCGCGGCGATGCACACCGCACAACGCTTCAGGAGGGTGGCATGAGATTTGACAGAGAAAAGAGTAACTTGCAGGAAAAATTGAGGGACCTGGACAGCCTCATGAAAGTTCTCCAGGGACTCGAGAGTGCAGGTGACCCGATGAGCGAAGCACCGGCGCGCCGTGCCGTGTTGCCATACGGCGGAGAGCGAACGATCCGGTCTCCGAAGTGGCAACAAACGCAAGAAAGTCGCGCGTAGCTCGATGTGGCACTAACTCCTTGACACATAACCCACCCAGCAACTTGGAGAAATTTTCTGCCCGTCTCGCTCTGGCGGGCTGACAATCACACCAACCTGCTCACCTCCACCGCCGCCCTGACAAAATCCGCAAACAGCGGATGCGGCGCGAAGGGTTTCGACTTCAGTTCCGGGTGAAACTGCACCCCCACGAACCACGGATGCCCCGCATGCTCGACGATCTCGGGCAGCTTCCCGTCCGGTGACATCCCCGCAAACACCAGCCCGCAACCCTCCAGCCGGTCCCGGTAGGCGATATCCACCTCGTACCGGTGCCGGTGCCGCTCCTCTATCCGCGTCCCGCCATAGGCCCGGGCCGAGACCGACCCCTCTGCCAGCACCGCCTCATAGGCGCCCAGCCGCATCGTGCCGCCCTTGGCGTCGTCCGGCCGCCGCGCCTCGACATGGGACCCGCGCACCCATTCCTTCAGGTGATAGACCACCGGCGTGAACCGCTGCGCCCCGGCATCAAGGTCGAACTCCTCGGACCCCGCATCCTCCAGCCCCGCCAGGTTGCGCGCAGCCTCGATCACCGCCATCTGCATGCCCAGACAGATGCCCAGATAGGGGATCTTCTTCTCCCGCGCCCATTGGGCGGCGCGGATCTTCCCCTCCGTCCCCCGCTCGCCGAAACCGCCGGGCACCAGGATCGCGTGGAAGCCTTCCAGATGCGGCGAAGGGTCCTCGCGCTCGAACACCTCGGCATCGATCCATTCGGCCTTCACCCGCACCCGATTGGCCATGCCGCCATGGGTCAGCGCCTCGGCAATCGACTTATAGGCATCCTCCAGCTGCGTGTATTTCCCCACGATGGCCACGCGCACCTGCCCTTCGGCATTCTCCAGCCGGTCCATCACGTCTTCCCAGCGCTTCAGGTCCGGCCGGGGGGCGGGCGAGATGGCAAAGGCGTCCAGCACCGCCTGATCCAGCCCCGCGCGGTGATAGGCCAAGGGCGCCTCGTAGATCGATTTCAGGTCATAGGCGGGGATCACGGCATCGGGGCGGACATTGCAGAACAGCGCGATCTTGGCGCGTTCCTTGTCCGGGATGGGATGTTCCGACCGGCAGACCAGCACATCGGGCGCGAGGCCGATGGATTGCAGCTCCTTCACCGAATGCTGGGTGGGCTTGGTCTTCAACTCGCCCGAGGCCGAAAGATAGGGCAAGAGCGTCAGATGCATCAGGATGCACTGCCCGCGCGGGCGTTCGTGGATGAACTGGCGGATCGCCTCGAAGAAGGGCAGCCCCTCGATATCGCCCACCGTGCCGCCGATCTCGCAAAGCATGAAATCGGCATCATCCGCGCCGATGGCCAGGAAGTCCTTGATTTCATTGGTTACATGCGGGACCACCTGGATGGTCTTGCCCAGATAGTCGCCGCGCCGCTCATTCTCCAGCACGTTCATGTAGATACGGCCGGAGGAGATGGAATCGGTCTTGCGCGCCGGCACGCCGGTGAAGCGTTCGTAATGGCCCAGGTCCAGGTCGGTCTCGGCCCCGTCATCGGTGACAAAGACCTCGCCATGTTCAAAGGGCGACATGGTGCCGGGGTCGACGTTCAGATAGGGGTCCAGCTTGCGCAGGCGGACGGTGAAGCCGCGCGCCTGCAACAGCGCCCCCAGCGCGGCCGAGGCCAGCCCCTTGCCCAAAGACGACACCACCCCGCCGGTGATGAAAACATAACGCGCCATTGTCTCGAAAACCCCCGCAGCGAGCGCGCGAAAGCGCCCATCACGGGGGTCGCGCCATAACCCATTCCCCCGCCAAGGGCAAGCCCGGCGCCAGATGATGTTTCAACCCGGGGCCGCGCCCCAAGAAATGGTATGAAATCAGTCCTCGCGCGGCGGCAGCAGTGGCGCATCGCCCCCGATGGGTGGCAGCACCACATCCGGATCCGCGCTGGGCGCCGGCACGGGCGCATCGCGCTGCACGCCGATCCGGTCCAGCACCGAGGTATCGGCGCTTTGCTGCGCGGCAAAGACGGTCAGCGTCAGTGAGGTGATGATGAAGGCCACCGCCAACCCCCAGGTCGCCTTGGCCAGCCCGGTCAGCGGCGGGCGGCTGGCCTGCGGGCCCATGCCACCGCCGCCAATGCCCAGCCCGCCCCCTTCGGAGCGCTGCAAAAGCACCACGCCGATCAGCGTGAGCGCAAGAAGCAGGTGGATGATCAGAACGACATTCTGCATGGGAGGCGGACCTTGAGCCGAGTTCGGGCCTATCTATGCGCAGCCCGGCAAGGGCGCAACCCCCGAGACCCCGCGCTGCAACAGATCAGGGCCCGGTCGATGCCATGACCGGGCCATATTCGGCAGGCAACGTCGGTCAAAGCCCGCTCCCAAAGGTCTCCGACATGCCCCGCCTGTTCCTGACCCGTCTGCGCCGCAAGCTGTGGCGCGAACGCCGCCGCCTGCCAGTTGTCGCGCTTCTGATGTTCGCGGCGGGATTTCTGGGGAATATGCATTTCGACATGACCATCATGGGTCTGGACAGGGCGCTGGTCCTGGGCCTGGCCTATGCGCTGGTCTTCACCCCGCTTGCGCTGCTGCTGGCGCTAATCCTGCCCAGCTGGCGTTTCTCGGCGGAAATCGTTTCGGTGGCTTTCCTGATCTTCGGAATCGCCGGCGCCCTTGACCCGGCTTACAACCTGAGTGCCCTGTCGCAAGGCAAAACCATCTGGATGGTCCTGCTCAGCTTCGTGGCGTTCTCGCATCTTTATACCTCGACCCTGCTGGACGGAATCACCATAGCATCGCCGAAGACCCGGCGCAGGGGCTGGTCGCGCCTGCCCGCGCAGGTGCTGTGGGACGGGCTGGTGGGCACGCCGCCGCACAAGGACCGGCTGGCCAACGCTGAAAACACCGTTAGCCTGGACTATCTGGAACCCGGCCAGCCGCACCGCCGCTGGGTTGAACGCTTCGACAAGATGACGCTGCTGGAAGAACACCAGTTCGTGCAGGAAATCGACGCCCCGCAGTTCATCCGCTTCCGCTGGCGGAATGTCACCGCCGAGGAAGGCATCGGCTTCGCCTCGGGGGAAAAGCAGGTCCGCATCACCGATCTGGGCCGCTGGCGGCGCATCGACATGACCTGCGCGCCCAGCCGCCTGCCGTTGCGGCTTTGGGTGCAGACATGGCTGGACGATGGCATGGGGCGCATCCTAGATCAGGACCTGAACAAGCTGGAAAGCCGTGCCGTCGCGCCCGTCCCGCCGCAACCGCCGCAAAACGCGCAACCGGCCTGAGGCACACCGCCACCGGCAGCACGGCTCCGCGTTTTCCCGGTTTCCCCGCCCCGGCCAGCCCGCTATACCACGCGGGGTTTGACCGGACGCAGGGAACAATCGCATGGCCAATGTCGTGGTGGTGGGCGCCCAATGGGGCGACGAGGGCAAGGGCAAGATCGTCGACTGGCTGTCCGAACGCGCCGATGTGATCGCGCGGTTTCAGGGCGGGCATAATGCCGGGCACACATTGGTTGTGGACGGGACGGTCTACAAGCTGCATGCCCTGCCCTCGGGCGTGGTGCGGGGGGGCAAGCTGTCGGTCATCGGCAATGGCGTGGTGCTGGACCCCTGGCATCTGATGCGCGAGATCGAGGGGATCCGCGCGCAAGGGGTGGAGATCACGCCGCAGACGCTGATGATCGCCGAGAACACGCCGCTGATCCTGCCCATCCATGGCGAGCTGGACCGCGCCCGGGAAGAGGCCGCGCGCGCGGGCACCAAGATCGGCACCACCGGGCGCGGCATCGGCCCCTGCTATGAGGACAAGGTTGGCCGCCGGGCGGTGCGCGTGGCCGATCTGGCCGATGACGCAACGCTGGTGGCGCGGGTGGACCGCGCGCTGCAGCACCACGACCCGCTGCGCCGGGGGCTGGGGATCGAACCGGTGGACCGGGACGCGCTGCTGGCCGCGCTGCGCGCGATCGCGCCGCAGATCCTGCCCTTTGCCGGCCCGGTCTGGCAGGTGATGACCGAGGCGCGGCGCAAGGGCCGGCGCATCCTGTTCGAAGGGGCGCAGGGGGCGTTGCTGGATATCGATTTCGGCACCTATCCCTTTGTCACCTCGTCCAATGTCATCGCCGGGCAGGCGGCCACGGGCGTCGGGCTGGGGCCGGGGGCGATCGACTACGTGTTGGGAATCGTGAAAGCCTATACCACGCGGGTGGGCGAAGGCCCTTTCCCCACCGAATTGGACGATGCCGATGGCGAGCGGCTGGGCACGCGCGGGCATGAGTTCGGCACCACCACCGGGCGCAAGCGGCGTTGCGGCTGGTTCGATGCCTGTCTGGTGCGCCAGACCTGCGCGACCTCGGGGATGCGCGGCATTGCCTTGACCAAGCTGGACGTTCTGGACGGGTTTGAGCGGTTGCGCATCTGCACGGGCTACGATCTGGACGGGCAGCGGCTGGATTATCTGCCCACCGCCGCCGTGGCGCAGGCGCGCTGCAAGCCGATCTATGAGGAGATGCCGGGCTGGGCCGAATCGACCGAGGGCGCGCGAAGCTGGGCCGACCTGCCGGGCAATGCGGTGAAATACGTCCGCCGGATCGAGGAGTTGATCCGCTGCCCGGTGGCGCTACTCTCCACCTCGCCGGAACGCGATGACATCATCCTGGTCACCGACCCCTTTGCCGACTGAACTCTGGCGCGCAACAAGCCGAAGGCCCACATGCCCCTTTCCTGGAAAGCCCGCCGCCGCTGGTCGATCTTCATCCTGGTGGTGGCCGTGCCGCTGTACATTGTGGTGGTGGTCAATGTGCTGGCGCTGTTCGACCGGCCGCCCTTCTGGCTGGAATTGCTGATCTATATCGTGCTGGGCATCGTCTGGGCGTTGCCGCTCAAGGCGGTGTTCAAGGGCGTCGGCCAGATGCCGCCGGAAGAGGAACGGGACGACCAGGCGGAACGCTAGGGCATTGTCGCTTAGCAGGCTGATGAAAAAGGAAAAAGAGTGGTGCCAGTAGGGAACACCGTTCCTCTTCCTCCGTTTGATCGGCAAGAGGAGGGCGGCGCCCGACGCTGGGTGGGCGCGCCGGAACGCTGGGGCT
>SKNG01000011.1 GCA_007120685.1 Paracoccaceae bacterium
CCGATCTTTTCCTCCGGCAGCACCTTGCCGCGCATGATGGAGAGGTGATCGCAAAAGAAGCAGCGAAGGCGGTCGCGCATGGTCAGGGTTCCTGTTGAAAAGGGTTGTGGAAGATGGGCCATCGCCCTTCGCTGATCACCGCGTCAGCGGGTGCTGGGCCGGGCTTTGTGCCAAAGGCCGATCCCTCGCGGAAAACGCGCGTTCGAACGCGCGTGCAAAAGGGCCTTCGAAGGCCCTTTTCCCGCGCGCAGCCCGAGGCAACGGAAGTGCCGGCCACCGCAGCGCCTTGCGTCATGCGGCCTGAACCGTGACCGGCAAGGCCTTGATCCCGCCCACGAAATTCGAGCGCAGGAATTGGTGCGGCCCGGCCGGCTCGATGGCCCTGATACGCCGGGCGAGTTCCTGGAACAGCACCCGCACCTCCAGCCGCGCCAGATGCATGCCAAGGCAGACATGCGGCCCGCCCTGCCCGAAGCTGAGGTGCCGGTTGGGCTGGCGCGCCAGGTTCACGGTGAAGGGGTCGTCGAACACCGTCTCGTCCCGGTTGGCGCTGACAAACCAGTAGATCACCTTGTCGCCCGCGCGGATGGTCTTGCCGTGCAGATCGAAATCCCGCATCGCGGTGCGGCGGAAATAGATGGCGGGCGTGGCCCAGCGGATGATCTCGTCCGGGGTCGTGTCCCAGACCTCGCCCGCCTGCATCCGCGCCAGCAGTTCCGGCTGATGGCAAAGCGCGTGGATGCCGGCGGCGATGGAATAGCGGGTGGTGTCGTTGCCGGCGGCGACCAGCAGGCAGAAGAAGTTGCGAAACTCGGTCTCGCTGATCACCGCGCCATCGGCATCGGGCTGCAGGATCATGTGCAGCACACCCTCGGTATCGCCCTTCGCGGTCTTCTCGGCCATCAGGCGCTGGGCGTAGTCGTAAAGCTCGGCCCCGGCGGGCGAGTTGAAGGGCATCAGCCGGTAGGCATCGGTCTGCATCCGGTCCAGCACATGCTCGGTGAAATCGGGGTCGGTATTGGCGATCAGCGCATCGCCCCTTTCCACCAGCCAGGGCAGATCCGCGTCCGGCGTGCCCATGATCCGGCCCAGCATCATCATCGGCAATTGCCGGGCGATCAGACGGGTGGCGTCGAACGTGCCTTCTTCCAGCGCGCGGTCCAGGATGGGGTGGCAAAGATCCCTGATCTGATCCTCGAACAGCGCCACCACGGGTTTGGAAAAGGCGCGGGTCAGTTTTCGGCGGACGCGGGTGTGGTCCGGCGGGTCGGTCTCCTGGAAGGTGCGGCGCGCGATCACCTCTTCCATGGTCTGGTCTTCCATGCGGATGCCATGCGCCGAGGACAGCAGGTCGGTCTGGCGGATCAGCCGGTCGATGTCGGCATGGCGGGTGATCGACCAGAAACCCTGCCCGGCGGACCATTCGGCCCAATGTGCGGGATCCTCGCGGCGGAGACGGGCAAAGGTGTTGTGCGGCACGCCACGGGCGAAGACGTCATGGCTGGTCAGATCGGCGAAACCGTCGTCGTCGGGGTGCCAGATGGTCATGCGCGCCTCGGTTGCGGATAGGCTGGGTGAGAGGCTAAGGGTGAAGCGACAGGGATTGCAAACGGATTTCGCATGCGGATCGCCTTTCTGGACGCCAACACCGACCGCTCGGCCTTTGCCGCGCGCCACCCGAGCGAGGTGGAGAAATTCGCCACACTGCTGGCCCCGGTGGCCCCGGACCTGCGGCTGGAGGATCATTGCGTCGTCGAGGGGGTGTTCCCCGAGGGGCTGGCGGGGTTCGACGGGGTGATGATCTCGGGCAGCCCCGCCTCGGTCAACGATCCTGACCCGTGGATCGCCCGGCTGAAAGCGCTGATCCGGCAGGCGGTGGGCGACGGGGTGCCGGTGTTCGGGGCCTGTTTCGGCCATCAGGCGGTGGCCTCGGCGCTGGGCGGCTCGGTGGGGCCGAACCCGCAGGGCTGGGTGCTGGGGCGGATGGTAAGCGAGAATCACGCGCCCGCGCCCTGGATGACGGGGGGGGCAGGGCCAATGGCGCTGCACGCGGCACATAGCGAACAGGTTCTGGCGCTGCCCAAGGGCGCGCAGGTCCTGGGCGGCGGGGTGGGATGCACCGTGGGGCAGATCGCACTGGGCGATCGGGTTTTTTCGACGCAATACCATCCCGAGATCACGCGGGACTTCATGGCCGAGTTGCTGGATGAGTTGAGCGGCAAGGTGGCGCAGCCGGTGCTGGATGCTGCGCGAGCCGGGCTGGACGGACCCGAGGACAGCCGGCGGATGGCGCGCTGGATCGTCGATTTCTTCGCGCATGCAAGGGTGTGAGGAGCCAAATGCCTTGAAGAAAGGCATTTGCAAAACCCTTGCTGCAAGGGTTTTGTTTTCGCCTCCCAAGCCGTGCGCCATGATCGCCCCCTTGTCCTGATCCCGCAACCATGCGCTGATGGAACGAATGCACACAGGAGACCGGCATGGAGATTTCACGCAACGGCACGCGGCCCTCGCTGACGCCTTCGGCAGACTGGTTCACCGGCACGGTCCGGCAGGATCCGCTTTTCTCTGTTGCCCCGCCGGCGCGAACAGCCGGTGTTCTGGTGACGTTCGAGCCTGGCGCGCGCACCAACTGGCATACCCATCCGCTGGGCCAGGTGTTGATTGTCACCGCCGGACTGGGCCGCGCGCAGCGCGAAGGCGGGCCGGTGGAGGAGATCCGCCCCGGCGATGTGATCCGCTTTGCGCCGGGCGAGCGGCATTGGCATGGTGCGGCGCCGGATGTGGCGATGAGCCATATCGCCGTGCATGAGGCGCTCGACGGCGTTTCTGTGGACTGGGCCGAGGCGGTTTCCGAGGTGGATTACAGGGGTGGTTGACGGAAGGGGGGCGCTGCCCCCCGTCGTCTGGCGACGACTCCCCCCGGGATATTTGGAGAGCAAAGAGAAGGGCGGGTTCTGGTGGCAGGGTGCGTGCCGCCGCCGCTTCAAGCCACCGTGGCGATGCGGGCGATGCCCAGGGCGCCAAGCGCGCGGGTGGCGATATCCTCGGCGGTCATCTGGGCGGCGGCATACATCCGTTCCGGGCTGTCCTGGTCGATGAAGGCATCGGGCAGGGTGACGGTGCGGATGGCCAGACCATGTTCAAGCCCGCCCGAATTGGCAAGATGGTGCAGCACCATCGCGCCGAAGCCCCCCTGCGCACCCTGCTCGACGGTGATCAGTGCCTTGTGATGGCGGGCAAGCTGGTCGATGAGGCCAGTGTCCAGCGGCTTGGCGAAGCGGGCATCGGCCACGGTGGCCGTGACGCCGCGACGGGCCAGCGCCTCGGCCGCCGCGAGGGTTTCCTGCAGGTGGGCACCGAAGGACAGGAAGGCGACATGGCTGCCCTCGGCGATCACGCGGCCCTTGCCGATCTCGATGGTCTCGCCATAGTCGGGCATCTCGATACCCACCCCCTCGCCGCGCGGGTAGCGGAAGGCGATGGGGCCGTCGTCATGGGCCGCCGCCGTGGCGACCATGCGTTGCAACTCGGCCTCATCGGCCGCGGCCATGACGGTGAAGCCCGGCAGGTTGGAAAGATAGGCCACGTCGAAACTGCCGGCATGGGTGGCGCCATCCGCGCCGACAAGCCCCGCGCGGTCGATGGCAAAGCGCACGGGCAGGCCCTGCAGCGCCACGTCATGCACGATCTGGTCGTAGCCGCGTTGCAGGAAGGTGGAATAGATCGCGCAGAAGGGCCGCAGCCCGGACGCCGCCATGCCGGCGGCGAAGGTGACCGCGTGCTGTTCGGCGATACCGACGTCGAACACCCGGCGGGGGAAGCGTTTCGCCATGATGTCCAGCCCCGTGCCCGAGGGCATGGCCGCGGTCACCGCCACCAGCCGCGGGTCGCGCGCCGCGGCCTCGGTCAGGCTGCGGCCAAAGACGCCGGTGTAACTGGGGGCGTTGGACTTGCCCTTGCTCTGCGCTCCGGTGGCGACGTCGAATTTCGACACGCCGTGATAGCAGCAGTCCGATGCCTCGGCCGGGGCATAACCCTTGCCCTTCACCGTCAGCGCGTGGATCAGCACCGGCCCGGTGGCCCGTGCCCGCGCCGCACGCAGCGTGGCCAGCAGTTCCGGCATGGAATGGCCGTCGATGGGGCCGACATAGGTGAAGCCCAGTTGCTCGAAAAGTGTCCCGCTGCCGGGCTGGCCGGTGATCATGGCGCGGGTGCGGCGTGCATGGTCGCGCAGGGGCGGCGGCAGCGCCTGTTCGAACCCTTGCGCGATGTCGCGCAGGGCGGCGCCGGCCTGGGTGGTGCCAAGCTGTTGCAGATAGCGGCTCATTGCGCCGACCGGCGGGGCGATGGACATGTCGTTGTCGTTCAGGATGACGAACAGCCTGCGCCCCTCGGCGCCCGCGTGGTTGAGCGCCTCATAGGCCATGCCGGCAGTGATGGAGCCGTCGCCGATCACGGCGATGGCATCGCCCGTGGGCTGGCCCATGTCCCGGCCCATGGTAAAGCCCAGCGCGGCCGAGATGCTGGTCGAGCTATGCGCGGCGCCGAAGGGGTCGAACTCGCTTTCCGCCCGCTTGGTGAAGCCTGAAAGCCCGCCGCCCTGGCGCAAAGTCCCCATGCGGTGGCGCCGGCCGGTGAGAATTTTATGCGGATAGCACTGGTGGCCCACGTCCCAGATCAGCTTGTCGAAGGGCGTGCGGAACACGGCATGCAGGGCCACGGTCAGTTCCACCACGCCGAGCGAGGAGCCCAGATGCCCGCCGGTGCGGCTGACCGTGTCGATCACCTCGGCGCGCAGTTCATCGGCTAGGGTGCCCAGATCGGCGTCATCGAGGGCGCGCAGGTCATGCGGGCCGGCGACGCGGTCCAGATGCGGGGTGGGGCTTTCGGTCTGGGTCATGGCGGGTTCCTTCGGGTGAAAGAAAAAAGGTGCCGTGCGGGTCTTGTCCCTCACGGCACCAGTGTCCTGTTGCCATCAGGATAGGGAACCGGGCTGATACAGGCCCGCGGTTCGGGGCGGCTATGGCCCGAACGCCGTGGCGGGCGGGCGGTTCTGATGCCGCCCGTCCCGCGTGTTCATGGCCTCAGCCCAGCCGGCTGTCGACGGGTTCGACAACCTGGCTGAAGGGCATCGGTGGGGGCGCGTTCTGGCTTTCCGGCGGCAGGAACCAGGCTACCACCCGGATCGCAACGACGATCAGCGCGATGGCGACCAGGATCGCCGCGGTGTAGCCCGCCCCGCGCAGCATTTCCGACAGGATCCAGCTGCGCAATCTGCCGGTGCGGGTCTGGCCGGTGTAGTCAAGAAGATCGGACATGGTCTTTCCTTCCTCAGTCATAGGTCGGGCCGAAGCCGCGTTCCTGCGCCCAGACGAACCAGTTGTCGACCACCGTGCCGGTCAGCAGGATACCGATACCGCCCGTCAGCGTGGTCAGCACCGCGAACCACCAGGCCCAGCGATGGATACCCTCCATCGTGGCGTTGAAGCCCATCGTCCAGCGCCAGAACA
>SKNG01000426.1 GCA_007120685.1 Paracoccaceae bacterium
CATTACGCCAGCCCCGAGATGGCCGAGCTGAGCTGGCGCGCGCTGGACAAGTTCACCGATGAGGGCGGCATGGGCCTGTTCGGCCGCCCGGCGACCGAGATGAAATGCGCCGGCGCGCCTGTGAAGATCTGCTTCCTGGCCGAGGACATCGCCACCCGCAAGGGCAACCGCGACCGCACGCAGTTCATCTACAACGCCCAGACCACCAATCTGTTCGGCCTGCCGGTGGTCCATCACCGCGTCGCCCAGTTCATGAGCGAGCGCGACATCGCCTGGCGCTACAACCATGTGCTGACGTCCATCGACCCGGGCCGCAAGGTGGCGACCTATGCCACGCCGGATGGTGACGTGCAGACCGAATACGATTTCATCAATGTGGTGCCGCCGCAGCGCGCCCCGCAGGTGATCCGTGATTCGGGCCTGTCGCATACCGAGATGTGGCTGGATCAGGGCTGGATCGATGTCGACCGCGGCACGCTGCGGCATCTGCGCTATGCCAATATCTTCGGCATCGGCGACATCAACGGCGTGCCGCGCGGCAAGACCGCGGCCAGCGTGAAATGGCATCTGCCGGTGGTCGAGGATCATCTGGTGTCCGAGATCGACGGCCGCGAGGGCACGCAGATCTTCAACGGCTACACCTCCTGCCCGCTGATCACCCGCATCGGCCGGGCGCTGCTGATCGAGTTCAACTACAGCCCGAACCTGCAGTTGTCCTTCCCCGGCGTGGTCTCACCGCTGGATGAGTTGTGGATTTCCTGGGCGATGAAGGTCTTCGCGCTGAAACCCACCTACAACGCCATGCTGCGCGGCGTCGCCTGAGCCCGGAACGGAAGGAGAGAGACCAATGGAAGAAATGAACCTTGGCGTCCTGATCGCCGTTTTCGAAGAGATGTTCGGCCGCTGGCTGTGGTGGACCATGGTCGTGGTGGCGGTAGTGATCACGGTGCTGTGGATCTATGTGCTGATTCGTGACCGGAAGGTTTCGTGGCGGAAGTACCTGCTGGCGCAATTGTCGATGCCCATCGGTGCGGTGGCAGCGGTCTGGTTCGTGATGGCGCGCACCGGGTCCGGCCTGCACCATATGGGCGGGCCGCTGGACTGGCTGGCGATCCTGGGCATCGCCGCCGCCGGGGCGGTGGGTTTCGCCATCCTGGTCTATGTGGTGCAATCGCTGATCTGGCCCCCGAAACAGGCCGAACAGGCCTGAGCCTGTCCGTGACGACAAGACTGGACAATCCTGACATTATCTGTCAGGATTGTTTTGTTGGTGGGAGTGTCTGCCAGCATGAACGGGGGCCTTTGCGCATGATCGTCTGCCATTGCATGAGCATCACCGACCACGAGATCCGCGCGGCGGTGGACTGGATGCGCGCTGCCGACCCCGACACCATCATCACCCCGCGCAAGGTCTATCGCGCGCTGGGCAAGGCCGCCGATTGCGGCGGCTGTCTGCCCCTTTTCCTTGACACAATGCGCCGTTGTGACAGGTTGCCCGTAGCCACGGCCGCCCGCCCAGAAGCGGGTGCGCCCAGCCGCACTGTCCCTTACCTCGGGCCGCTGAAATCGGTCCGCTGACGGCACCTCTGACAAGGAAAAGGATAAAGGCACCATGAAGGGCGACCCCAAGGTTATTGAGTATCTCAACGCGGCGCTGCGCTCGGAACTAACCGCCGTCAGCCAGTACTGGCTGCATTACCGGCTGCAGGACGACTGGGGCTATGGCGCCCTGGCCGCGAAAAGCCGCGCCGAATCGATCGAGGAAATGCACCACGCCGACCGGCTGATTGCCCGGATCATCTTTCTGGAGGGGCACCCGAACCTGCAGAAGCTGGATCCGCTGCGCATCGGCCAGAGCGTGCGCGAGACGCTGGAATGCGACCTGGCCGCCGAGCATGAGGCGCGCACGCTTTACATCGAGGCGCGGCGGCATTGCGACGAGGTGGGCGATTATGTGACCCGCGCCCTCTTCGATGAACTGATCGCCGATGAAGAGGGGCATATCGACTTTCTGGAAACCCAGCTGGGTCTGATGGAAAAGCTGGGGGAAGACAAATACGGGCTGTTGAACGCCACCCCGGCCGACAAGGCCGAATGATCGGCGCTCAGGCCGGGTCGCCCAGCCCGGCCTGCACCTTCTTCGGCAGGCTGGCGCGGATGATCCTGTAGGACGTGCTGATCCGCTCGCGCAATTCGTCGTCGCTTACCCGGTCCCAGGGCAGGAACACCCAGGAGCGGTGGAAGTAGGGCGCGCGCTCGGCCCGGCCCATCTCGATCAGCAGTTGCGCGGTCTCGATATCGACGCATTTCACCGAGACGCCGCCATCCATGGACCCGATCACGGCGAACAGCTTGCCGCCCACCTTCCAGGCGTCATGCCCGCCGCCCCAGGGGTCGGAAACTTGCGCCCCGGGCAGGCTGGCGCAATGGGCGTTCACAAGGGCACGGTCCTGCGGCATGGGGCCAGCATGCGCCCGGTGGCGCCGCCTGTCAAACCGGCGCCTGCGCAAAACGCTTGCCCGCGCCCGCGCCCGGTGCTACCGCATCCCCATGAACGCGCTCTGCATCATCTGCTGCATTATCCGCTGACCTGTCGGTCGCGCGGGGCGTTTCATTTCCAGCCAGGGAAAGCGAAGCTGCCAGACCCGCGCGACGGGGCGGCAAGGGCTTTCCGGAGGCTGGAATGGTCACCATCCGACTGCATAATACGCTGACGCGGAAGAAGGAGGTGTTCGAGCCGCTCGATGCCTCTGACGTGCGGATGTATGTCTGCGGCCCCACCGTCTATGACCGCGCGCATCTGGGCAACGCCCGACCGGTGCTGGTGTTCGATGTGCTGTTTCGCCTGCTGCGCCATGTTTATGGTGAGGGGGCGGTGACCTATGCGCGCAACTTTACCGATGTGGATGACAAGATCAACGCGCGGGCGGCCGAGACGGGGCGGGAGATAGGCGAGATCACCGAGGAGACTATCGCCTGGTATCATCAGGACATGGACGCGCTGGGTGCGCTGCGGCCCACCCATGAGCCGCGCGCGACCGCGTATATCGCGCAAATGATCGCCATGATCGAGCGGCTGATCGCGCGGGGCCATGCCTACGAGGTCGCCGGGCATGTGCTGTTCGATGTGCGCAGCTATCCGGCCTATGGGCGGCTTTCGGGACGGTCTGTCGATGACATGATTGCCGGCGCGCGGGTCGAGGTGGCGCCCTTCAAGCGCGACCCGATGGATTTCGTTCTGTGGAAGCCCTCGGATGCGTCGCTGCCGGGGTGGGAGAGCCCTTGGGGTCGCGGACGGCCGGGCTGGCATATCGAATGCTCGGCGATGAGCCATGAATTGCTGGGGGCGTCGTTTGATATTCACGGCGGCGGGCTGGATTTGCAGTTTCCGCACCACGAGAACGAGATTGCGCAAAGCTGCTGCGCTTTCCCCGATGCCGGCTTTGCGCGGTATTGGCTGCATAACGAGATGGTGCAGGTGGAGGGGAAGAAGATGTCCAAGTCATTGGGCAATTTCTTCACCGTGCGGGATTTGCTGGATCAGGGCTGGCCGGGGGAGGTGATCCGGTTCGTGATGCTGTCCACGCATTATCGCAAGCCGATGGATTGGACGGAAATCAAAGCTCAGGACGCCGACACGCGTTTGTCGAAATGGCAGGAGTTGATTCGCGAGTGTGGTGGTGAAGAGATGGAAACCGACCCGCAGGTGGTCGCTGACTTATCGGATGATTTGAATACGCCGGGGGCGATAAAGGCCCTTCAGGATCTTTATTCGAAGAAAGATGCTGCGAGCCTGAGAAATTCCTGTCATCTTCTCGGAATAGACTTGCTCAGCTTCAAGCCCCGGAGCGCTCTCTTGCAAGAGAGACGGTCCGATTCGATTGCGACATTGCTAAAGGATCTCAAGCGACGCGTCAGTGAAGTTCGTGGTGAGGCGCTTGCCAAGAAAGACTTTGCTGAAATGGACAAGCTGAAAACGCGCCTGACGGACGCAGGTATTGAGGTACGCATGTCAAAGGCGGATGTCCAACTCGTCCCTGGCCCGAATTTCGACCCGACGAAGCTGGAGGCGTTGAAGTGACACCCTCTCGACCCCGCGCCAACCAAAAGCCTTGCAACAAGGCTTTTGCAAATTCCTTCAAAAGGAATTTGCCCGGGATCTGGCCATGACCGACCGCCTATACCTCTACGACACCACCCTGCGCGACGGCCAGCAGACCCAGGGCGTGCAATTCTCGGTCGGCGAGAAGAAGGCCATCGCCCGCGCGCTGGACCAACTCGGCATCGACCAGATCGAGGGCGGCTGGCCAGGCGCCAACCCCACCGACAGTGATTTCTTCGCCGCGAGGCCTGAGACCCGCGCCAGTTTCACTGCCTTCGGCATGACCAAACGCGCAGGCTTCTCGGCCGAGAACGACGATGTCCTTGCCGCCGTCCTGAACGCCGGCACGCCATCGGTCTGCCTTGTCGGCAAGACCCATGACTACCACGTCACCCGCGCGCTGGGCATCTCGCTGGACGAGAACCTGGAGAACATCCGCGCCTCCATCGCCCATTGCGCCGCCCAGAATCGCGAAACCCTGTTCGACGCCGAGCATTTCTTCGACGGCTTCAAGGCCAACTCCGATTACGCGCTGGCCTGTCTGCGAACGGCGCTCGACGCCGGTGCCCGCTGGGTGGTGCTCTGCGACACCAACGGCGGCACCCTGCCGGCCGAGATCGGCGCCATCACCGCCCAGGTCATCGCCGCCGGCATCCCCGGTGCCAATCTCGGCATTCATTGCCATGACGACGCCGGCAATGCCGTCGCGGGGTCGCTGGCCGCCGTCGATGCCGGCGCACGCCAGATCCAGGGCACGCTCAACGGCCTGGGCGAGCGCTGCGGCAACGCCAACCTGACCACGTTGATCCCCACGCTGGTGCTGAAGGAACCCTACGCCAGCCGCTACACCACCGGCGTCAGCCGTGAGGCGCTGAAGCATCTGGTGCGCGTCTCGCGCCAGCTTGACGACATCCTCAACCGAGTGCCCCTGCGCAGCGCGCCCTATGTCGGTGCCTCGGCCTTCGCGCACAAGGCCGGGCTGCACGCCAGCGCCATCCTGAAGGACCCGGCCACCTACGAGCACATCGACCCCGCGCTGGTCGGCAATGCCCGCGTCATCCCGATGTCCAACCAGGCCGGACAGTCGAACCTGCGCGCGCGCCTTGCGGACGCCGGGATCGCGGTCGAAAAGGGCGATCCGCGCCTGGCCGCGATCCTGGATCAGGTCAAGACGCGCGAGGATCAGGGCTATGCCTATGACGGCGCCCAGGCCAGTTTCGAACTGCTGGCGCGCCGCGAACTGGGCCTTCTGCCGCAGTATTTCGAGGTCAAGCGCTACCGCGTCACCGTCGAGCGGCGCAAGAACAAGTACAACCGCATGGTCAGCCTGTCCGAGGCGGTGGTGGTGGTCAAGGTCGGCGCCGAGAAGATGCTCTCGGTGTCCGAAAGCATGGACGAGACAGGCTCTGACCGCGGCCCGGTCAATGCGCTGGCCAAGGCGCTGGTCAAGGATCTGGGCCCCTATCAGGCCGCCATCGCCGACTGGAAACTGGTCGATTTCAAGGTCCGCATCACGCAAGGGGGCACCGAGGCCGTGACGCGGGTGATCATCGACAGCGAAGACGCGCAGGGGCGGCGCTGGTCCACCGTGGGGGTCAGCGCGAATATCGTCGATGCCAGCTTCGAGGCGCTGACCGACGCGCTGGTCTGGAAACTGCACCGCGACGGGGTGGAG
Organism: Paracoccaceae bacterium; assembly: GCA_007120685.1. Classification (GTDB taxonomy): domain Bacteria; phylum Pseudomonadota; class Alphaproteobacteria; order Rhodobacterales; family Rhodobacteraceae; genus Pararhodobacter. The sequence continues at coordinate 5,778 of SKNG01000426.1, forward strand.
CCGGTGGCATGAACGGGCAGGGGGCGGCGAGCGGCGGTGACATCGTCGATCTGTTCCTGCCGCTGCACCGCGCGGGGCCGGGCGATGCGGATAGCCTGCGCTGGGCGCTGGATGTGGCGGGCACACCGCCGGATGCCCAGGTGCTCGATGCCGGCTGCGGTACCGGCGCCGACCTGCCGGCGCTGATCGCCGCGCTGCCCTTGGGGCAGATCACCGCCATCGACACCGCCGCACCCTTCATCGAGCGGGTGGGCTCCCGCTTTCCGACCGTCACCGCCCATGTCGCCGATATGGCCAACCCACCCCCCGGCCCCTATGATCTGATCTGGTCTGCCGGGGCGGTCTATCAGATCGGGGTCGAAGCAGCGCTTCCGGCCTGGGCGCCGTATCTGAAACCGGGCGGGCGGGTGGCCTTCTCCGATCTCTGCTGGCGGGCGGCCGACCCGCCCGCCGCCGCCCGCGCCTTCTGGCGGGCCGAGGGGCTGAGCCTCGGGACCGCCGACGATCTGGCAGCAGCCGTCGCGGCGGCAGGCTGGCGCGTCCTGGGCGCGCGCTGGCTGGGGCAGGGGGGCTGGGCGGCCTATTACGACCCGCTTGAAAGGCGCCTTGACGGATTCAGGGGCGATCCGGCTCTGATCGCCGGTTTCCGCGCCGAAATCGCCCTCTGGCGCGCGCATGGCGCCAGCTACGACTATCGCCTCATCGTCGCTGAACCGGTGTGACCAACCGGGCTTTCCCCCACCGCCCGCGCCGCCTATGTCCTCGGCCATGAGCACCGCGCCCGAAACCGCCGCCTGCGCCGCCCTTGTCGAAAAGGGCGACCCCGACCGCTTTCTGGCCACCATGGCCTCCCCGCCCGCGGCGCGCCCCGCGCTTTTCACCCTCTACGCCGCCAATCTGGAGATCGCTCGCGCTCCCTGGGTGACAAAGGACCCGATCATCGCCCAGATGCGCCTGCAGTTCTGGCGCGACACGGTGGCTGACCCGGCCAATCCGCCCGCACATGAAGTTGCCGGCCCGCTGGCCCGCCTGATCGCCCGCGAAAGCCTGCCGCAGGCGCTGTTCGACACGATGATCACCGCGCGCGCGCGCGACATCGACCCGGATCCCTTCCCGGACACGGCCGCGCTCTGGACCTATCTGGAAAACACCGCCGGCAGCCTGATGGCGCTTGCCTTGCGCGCTCTGGGCGCAGAGGCCGACAACCCCGCCCGCGACTGGGGCGCCGCCCAGGGTCTTGCGGCCTATTTCCTCGCCGCCCCCGCCCTGCAGGCCATGGGCCGCCAGCCCCTGCCGGACCCCGCACCGCCCGCCCTCGCGGCCCTCGCGCGCGGCGGCCTCACCCGCCTTTTCCGCGCCCGTGCCACCCGCCGCCAGATCGCCCCGCCGGCCCGCCCCGCGTTGCTTGCGGCCTGGCGCGCCGGTCCGCTGCTGAAACAAGCCGCCCGAAACCCCGAATGCGTCACAAGCGGCAGCCTCGGCCAATCAGAATTCGCCCGGCGCGCCACGCTGATCCGCGCCGCGCTCCTCGGCCCCTGACCGGCTCAGCCGCCGACCACCCGCAAGTCCCGCGCCATCCCCGCCGTCACCCGCCCCCACAGGCTGGCCGCCACCCGCGCCCGATGCGCCGCCAGCGCCGCCGCGTCCACGAAGGCCTCCTCCACGCGCCACACCAGCGGGTCGCCCGTCGCCACCACCTCGAATCGCAGGCACCCCGGCTCGGCCGTAACCACCCGGTTGGCACCGCCTGCCAGATTTCGGCGTGAGGCCCTAAGACACGTGCATAGCGACGTCGCAAACGACGTCTCTTATGGGCGGAGGGGCGATGCGGGGCGAGGTTCTGGGTGTTGAGCGCCGCCGGCGTTGCGACGACGAGGTGAAGCTGGCGATCGTGAGCGCTGTGGGGATCGACGGCGCGACGGTGACCCAGGTGGCGCAACGCCATGAGGTGACGCGGCAGCAGATCTACGCCTGGCGTCACGAGCTGAAGCGGAAGGGTTTGTGGTCTCCCGAGGCGGGCGCGCTGTTCCTGCCCGCTGGCATGGCGCCAGCGATGGAGCTGACGGTGGTGGAGCCTCCAGCCCGAGCCGCTGCCCCCGCAGCCTGGGTTGAGTTGCGCCTCGCGAAGGGCCGCGTGCTCCGGTTCGAGAGCAACATCGAAGATGCGGCGCTGTCCCGTCTGATCCGCGCGGTGGATGCCGCATGATCGGGCCGGGGACCGGGGTGCGGGTGTATCTGGCCTGCGGGGCGACGGATATGCGGAAGGGGATCGGTGGGCTGGCAGCACTCGCGCAAGACGTGCTGCGCCAGAAGCCGACCGGCGGCGCGGTCTTCGCCTTCCGTGGGCGCAAGGGTGATCGGCTGAAGTTGCTTTACTGGGACGGCCAGGGGTTCTGCCTTTACTACAAGATCCTCGAGCGCGGGCGGTTTCCCTGGCCGAACACCAGCTCGGGGGCGGTGCGACTGACCTCGGCGCAGCTGGCGATGTTGTGGGAGGGCATTGACTGGCGGCGACCGGATTGGGGTGCGCCACCGGCCCGGGTTGGGTGGTTTATCAGCTTGAAACCCCTTGTTTTTATGGCGCTTTATGATCGGGTGTGGTAGGCGATGGCATGTCGAGCGACACGCCCATCCTTCCCGAAGATCCCGCCATTCTGAAGGCAATGATCGCCGCCTTGCAGGCGGAAAACGCGAAGATGTCGGCGACGATCCGGGCGCATGACCAGCTCATCCAGACGCTCCGGCTGCGGATCGCGAAGCTCAAGAAGCAGGCCTTCGGCAAGTCCTCGGAGAAGATCGAGCGCGAGATCGAACAGCTGGAATTGGCCCTCGAGGACCTGCTCATCGCCAGCGCCGGAAGCGCCACCACCCCGGCGGGCGAAGACGAGGCCGACACCGCGTCCGATGAGACCGCCGGCGAAACGGTCGAGCGCAAGCTGCGCCGCCGTCCACGTGTCTCCGAGGCCACCGCGCGCGAGCGGCGCGAGCTTGACCCGGGCAGCTGCTGCCCGGATTGCGGTGGTGACCTGCGCCTCGTGGGCGAGGACATGAGCGAGATCCTCGACCTGGTCGTGGCGCAGCTGAAGGTCCTGCAGATCGCGCGGCTGAAGAAGTCCTGCCGCCGCTGTGAGAAGATGGTGCAGGCGCCCGCGCCCAGCCGTCCCATCCCGGGCAGCATGGCGAGCGCGGCCCTGCTGGCCTGGATCCTCGTGTCCAAGTTCGACGATCATCTCCCGCTCTATCGCCTGAAGGAGATCTTCGCCCGCATGGGGGCCGACATTCTGGACAGCACGCTGGTCGACTGGTGTGGGCGCGCCATGAAGGTGCTGGCGCCGCTGGTCGAACGGATCGAGGCCGATGTGATGGCCAGCGACCTGCTCCACGCCGATGACACCCCGATCCGGGTGCTGGACCGGTCCCTCAAGGACCGCGGCCTCGGAAAGGGGGTGAAGCAGGGACGGATCTGGGCCTATGTCCGCGATCCGCGACCTTGGGCAGGCACAGCGCCACCCGGGGCGGTCTACCGCTTCGCCCCGGATTGGAAGCAAGAGCACGTCCATGGGCATCTGGCCCAGACCCGCGGCATCCTGCAGGCCGATGGCTACAAGGGCTATGCCAAGCTTTACGAACCCGACCCCGACGGCACGCCCCGTCTGCAGGAGGCGTCATGCTGGGCGCATCTGCGGCGCGACTTCCACGACGAATGGGGCAAGACGAAATCGGCCATCGCACGGGAGGCGCTCGACCGCATCGGCGCGCTCTATGACATCGAGCGGGAGATCAACGGGCAGCCTGCCGAGATCCGCGTTGCCGCGCGCCAGAAGCTCAGCGCGCCGAAGGTCGACGCCTTCTTCGCCTGGTCCGAGAGCCAGCTCACGCGGATCCCCGGCAAAGGCGACCTCGCGCGCGCATTCCGCTATGGGCTGGCCCGCCGGGCCTCGTTCAGCCTCTTCCTCACCGATGGTCGCGTGGCCATCGACAACAATCTGGCCGAGCGTGCCCTGCGCCCGATCGGCATCGGCCGGAAGAACTGGCTCTTCGCGGGCGCCGACACCGGCGGCGAAACGCTGGCCCGCGCCATGACGATCATCGAGACCGCCAAGCTGAACGGCCTCGATCCGCAGGCCTATCTCGCCGACGTGCTCAACCGGATCCAAGACCACAAGATCAACCGGCTCGACGAGCTCCTGCCGTGGAACTGGACACCGGTCGCCGTCGCTCAGGCCGAGGCCGCCTGATCAACCGCGGTGCCAACCGGGCGGTTACGATCAACCGGCTCAGCCTGATATGCTCCCCCAGATGTGCCCGCACCAGTGCCGCCTGCGCCGCGTCCGTGCAGATTAACCGACCCGTCAACCGAACCATCACCTGCCCCTCTTTGCTCTTCAAATATCCCGGGGGGTGAGGGCCGCAGGCCCGAGGGGGGCAGCGCCCCCCTGCGCCGGATCATTCCAGTTCGATCGTCCCCGGCGGTTTCGAGGTCACGTCATAGAACACCCGGTTCACGCCCTGGACCTCGTTGATGATCCGCGTCGCGGTCTCGGACAGGAATTCATGGCTGAACGGGTAGTAATCCGCCGTCATGCCGTCCACGCTGGTCACCGCGCGCAGGCCCAGCGCATAGTCATAGGTCCGCCCGTCGCCCATCACGCCCACGGTGCGCATCGGCAGGATCGCGGCAAAAGCCTGCCAGATCGCATCATACAGGCCATGCCGCCGGATCTGGTCGATAAAGACGGCATCGGCCCGGCGCAGGATCTCCAGCTTCTCGCGCGTGATCTCGCCGGGGCAGCGGATCGCCAGACCGGGGCCGGGAAAGGGATGGCGGCCGATAAACTGCTCCGGCAGGCCCAGTTCACGCCCCAGCGCGCGCACCTCGTCCTTGAAGAGCTCGCGCAGCGGCTCCACCAGCCTCAAACCCATCTTCTCGGGCAACCCGCCCACGTTGTGGTGCGACTTGATCGTCACCGAGGGTCCGCCCGAAAATGACACGCTTTCAATCACATCCGGGTAAAGCGTGCCCTGCGCCAGAAACGCGGCCCCGCCCACCTCGGCGGCATGTTTCTGAAAGACGTCGATGAACAGCCGCCCGATGGTCTTGCGTTTCACCTCCGGGTCCGCCACCCCTTCCAGCGCGCCCAGAAACAGATCGCTTTCATCGGCATGGATCAGCGGGATGTTGTAATGATCACGGAACATGGTGACCACTTCCTCGGCCTCGTTTAGCCGCAACAGCCCGTGATCGACGAATACGCAGGTCAGTTGGTCGCCGATCGCCTCATGGATCAGCACGGCCGCCACCGACGAATCCACCCCGCCCGAAAGCCCGCAGATCACCCGCGCATCGCCCACCTGCCCGCGGATCGCGCGGATCGCCTCGTCGCGATAGGCGCCCATGGTCCAGTCGCCGGCAAACCCGGCCAGCCGCACGAAATTGCCCAGCATCCGCGCGCCGCCCGGGGTGTGATGCACCTCCGGGTGGAACTGCACGGCATAGAAATGCCGCGCCGGGTCGGCGGTGATGGCAAAGGGCGCGTTGGGCGAGGTGCCGTAGACCGCAAAACCGGGGGCAAGGGCCGAGACATGGTCGCCATGGCTCATCCACACTTGTTCGCGCCCCGCCTCGAACCAGCCTTCCAGCAGGTCCAGCCCACCGCCCGCAGCCGACACGAAGGCGCGGCCGAATTCGGCCGTACCATGCCCGCGTTCCACCTTGCCGCCCAGGCAATGCATCATCAGCTGCTGGCCATAGCAGATGCCCAGCACCGGCACGCCCAGGGTGAACACCTCGGCCGGCGGCATCGGCGCGCCCTCGGCAAAGACGCTCGCTGGCCCACCGGACAGGATCACGGCGCGCGGGGCGAAGGTGCGCAGGAAGGCGGCGTCCACCCGGTTGAACGGATGGATCTCGCAATAGACGCTCAACTCGCGCAGGCGTCGCGCGATAAGCTGCGTCACCTGACTGCCGAAATCGATGATCAGAAGGCGTTGATGCTGGGAAGCGTGTTGGGTCATGGGCAAAGGCCATAGGGCGGAATGCGGGGCCGCGCAAGGGCGGGGCGCGGCACTGCGCCGGGCGGCGGGCAAGGTCGTTTTCGGTGCCTGCAGGGGCGTTTTGTGGCCTTCCCGGCCCCGGCCCATCGCCTATTGAAAGCCCACACTCGTTCCAGCGCAGAGAGGCCAGCATGACCGAGGCAGGCACACAGCGGCGCACCCGCGGCGGCGGCGGGGCGGCCCGGCGGGCCGAGCGCACCGCCCCGCGCATCGAGGCCGCGCGCTTCATCACCCGCAACATCCCGAATTTCGAGATCCTGAACGAAGAGGCCTTGCAGATCATCGAGCACAACGCCGAGACGGTGCTGGAAGAGATCGGTGTCAATTTCGTCGACAACCCCGCCGCGCTGGACCGATGGCGCGCGGCCGGCGCCGATGTCCAGGGCGAGCGCGTGCGCCTGCCGCGGGGCCTGGCGCGCCAGCTTTGCGCCACCGCGCCCGCCAGCTTCACCCAGCACGCCCGCAACCCCGCGCGCAATGTCGAGATCGGCGGGCGCAACCTGGTCCTGGCCCCGGTCTACGGCCCGCCCTTCGTGCGCGATCTGGATGGCGGGCGGCGCTATGCCACGATCGAGGATTTACGCAATTTCGTGCGCCTGGGCTATATGTCGAAATGGCTGCACCATTCCGGCGGCACGGTCTGCGAGCCGACCGACGTGGCGGTAAACAAGCGCCATCTGGACATGCTGCTGGCGCATATGGAACTGTCGGACAAGCCCTTCATGGGCTCGGTCACCGAACCCGAGCGCGCGCAGGATTCGGTGCGCATGGCCGAGATTCTGTTCGGCGCCGATTTCGTGGCGCAGAACTGCGTGCTGACCTCGCTCATCAACATCAACTCGCCCCTGACCTTTGACGCCACCATGATGGGCGCGCTGGAGGTCTATGCAGCCGCCGGGCAGGCCTGCATCGTCTCGCCCTTCATCGTTGGCGGCGCGATGGCGCCGGTCACCGTGGCGGGCACGCTGACCCAGGTGCTGGCCGAGGTGCTGGCGGGCGTGGCCTATGCGCAACTGATCCGCCCCGGCGCGCCGGTCATCATGGGGGCCTTCGTCACCTCGATCGACATGAACTCCGGCGCGCCCACCTTCGGCACGCCGGAGGCCGCGCATATCACCTATGGCGCGGGGCAACTGGCCCGGCGGCTGGGACTGCCATACCGTTCCGGCGGGGCCTTCTGCGGCGCCAAGCTGCCCGATGCCCAGGCGGGGTATGAGACCGCGAACAGCCTGAACATGGCGCTTCTGGCCGGTGTGAACTTCATGCTGCATTCGGCCGGTTGGCTGGAAGGCGGGCTGGTGGCGAGTTTCGAGAAATTCGTGCTGGATGCCGATCAGCTGGGCACGCTGCACCATCTGGCGCAGGGCGTCTCGGCCGATGACAACGGCCAGGCGATGGACGCAATCCGCGAGGTCGGCCCGGGCGGGCATTACCTTGGCTGCGCGCATACCCAGGCGAATTTCAAGTCCGCCTTCTGGCGCTCCGAGGTGCTGGACTACAAACCCTTCGAGACCTGGGCCGAGGAAGGCGCGCGCACGACGGCACAACTGGGCAATGCCCGCGTCGAGAAGATGCTGCGCGACTATCAGGCCCCGCCGCTGGATCCGGGCATCCGCGAGGCGTTGATGGCTTTCGTGGCCGAACGCAAGGCCGCCGAGCCGGACGCTTTCGGCTGATACGGCGCTGCTGATCATCCGGTAGCCGTGGCGCCCTGCTGTCGGGCCGCCCGCGCTGCCTTCATCTTGCCTGAAATACCCTGGGGGGAGGGCGCGTCAGCGGCCGGGGGGCAACGCCCCCCAAATCACTGTAAACCCGGGCAACGCCCCCCAAATCACTGTAAACCCGGGCAACGCCCCCCAACCTCAGCCCAGCCGCTCGAAGAACGGGAAAGTCTCCAGCAGCCAGAAGGAGAAATCCGCCATCGCCCCGGTGATCAGCGCCACGCCGACCAGCACCAGCAGCACGCCCATGGATTTCTCGATCACCCCCATCCAGGGCCGCAGCCTGCGCATCAGCGCCATCGACCGGCCGATGAAGAGCGCCGCCAGCAGGAACGGCACCCCCAGCCCCAGCGCGTAGATGCCCAGCAGCGCGGTGCCGCGCGCCACCGTCTCTTCGGCCGCGGCGAGGGTCAGGATCATGCCCAGGATCGGGCCGATGCAGGGCGTCCAGCCAAAGGCAAAGGCCAACCCCAGCACATAGGCGCCAAAGGCCGAGCCGCCGCGGTCGCCCGGGTCGATCCGCGCCTCGCGCTGCAGCAGTCCGATGCGGAAGAGTCCCAGGAAATGCAGCCCCAGCACGATCACCACAACACCGGCGATCTGGGCGAAAAGCTCCCGGTGTTCCAGAAAAAGCCGCCCCAGCGATGAGGCGGTAAAGCCCAGAAACAGGAACACCGTCGACAGGCCCATGACGAAGAACAGCGCCGGCAGCGCGGCCTTGCGCGCGCCGCTCTGATCCTCGTCGGTCAGTTCGCGCATGGAAATGCCGGACATATAGGCCAGATAGGGCGGCACGATCGGCAACACGCAGGGGCTGAGAAAGGACAGCACACCGGCCAGCAGCGCCACCATCAGTGCCGGCAGCAATGCTGCGTCGAACAGGTCGATCCCGAACATGCCTCGCCTTTCCTGAACGCTGACCGGGCCACCCTTGAACGGCGTCCCTCTGTGCGACGACCCCTCTTAGTTCGACCTGACGGGCATGTCATCAAGACAGGCTGTCACATCCGTGACAGGGCTTTGTCATGCGATGTCCGCTCGATCGCCTCGGGCTGGACGAGCACAAGGACGGGCACAGACGGAAAACGGGCTTTCGAAAGCCCGTTTGCACGCGCCTTCGAAGGCGCGTCACCCCGCGCCCGCCGACGCGATCACAGAGTAAAGGCGGCAGACGGCATCTGCGCCCTGGCCTCGAACATATGGTGGGGGCCAGGGCAAACGGCCGGTGAAAGAGAGCGGCTCAGCCCCGCAGGGACCACCATCCGCGTCGACGGGGGCGGGCGGACTCTGCTGCGCCCTCGTCCGCCGGCGATGCGTCGGCATGATCCGTGCCGGTCGACGCTTCTGCGAGTTCGGTCCCGGCAAGATCGTGCTGATCGGCGGTTGGCTCCTGCTTGTCCTGTTCGGCCGGTTGTGCCGTGGTGGAGGCTTCTGTGAGCGCCTCGGCAGCGTCGCCCTCTGCCTGGACGGCTGCTGGCGTGGCTGTTGCCATTGCCTCCGGGGCATCAGCGACCGCGCTTGTTTCGGCCGCCTCCGTTGCCGGCTCCGCTTCGGGGGATGTTTCTGCCACCGCTTCGTTGGCCCCTTCAGCCGGCGCTTCGGCAACCGCCGTCTCCGAAACCGGCTCGGGGCTCGGTTCAGGCGCCTTCTCCTGAGCGGGCTTGCGGCGGCTGCGCTTGCGCGGGGCGGGTTTCGCGCTGTCTTCCGCGTCCGCTTCCGGCTCGGCTGCCTGTCCATCCGGGGCAGCGGCATCAGTTGCCGCAGTTTTTCGAGGCGCCCGTTTGCGGCGGGCCGGTTTGGCGTCAGCCACCGGTTCGCTTTCGGGAACCTGCACCGCTGCCTCCGGCTGCGACGGTGATGCCGCTACCGGCGCCTGCGCAACCGCCTCGCCCTGGCGGCCCTCGTCGCTGCCCTGATCGCCCGCTTCCGCGCCCTCTGCTGCGTCCTGTGTCTCGTCCTGTGTCTCGTCCTGGCGCTGCCCGCCGCGGCGGCGACGGCGCCGGCGACGTTTCGGCTTGCCGCCATCGCTTTGCGCCCGGTCGTCACCCGGCTCGGCCGGTCTGTCACCCGTGCCCGCCGCCTCGGTCTCTGTGTCCAGAACCTCGTCCTCGACCAGATCGTCATCATCTGCATCGACCGCGCTCATCGTGCCGGCATCGAGCGACACAACGGGTGAGACCGGCGCCGACACGATCCGCGTGGCCGTCTTGAACTTCTCCAGCGTGTAATCCGGGCTGATCAGCGCCGGGTCGGCCTCGACCCGGATCGCCATGCCGTAGCGCAGCTCGATCTGGGCCAGATGCTCGCGCTTGGTGTTGATCAGATAGTTGACGATGCCCACCGGCGCCCGCACCAGCACCTCGCGCGAGCGTTTGCGCGTGCCCTCTTCCTCCAGTGCGCGCAGGATGGTCAGGCCCAGGCTGTTGTCCGACCGGATCAGTCCCGTGCCGTGGCAATGCGGGCAGGGCTGGGTCGTGGCCTCCAGCATCCCCGGGCGCAGCCGCTGGCGGCTCATCTCCAGGAGGCCGAAGCCGGAGATGCGGCCCACCTGAATGCGCGCGCGGTCGTTCTTCAGCTTGTCCTTCAGCTTCTTTTCGACCGCGGCATTGTTCTTGCGCTCTTCCATGTCGATGAAATCGATCACGATAAGCCCGGCCAGGTCGCGCAGGCGCAACTGGCGCGCAATTTCCTCGGCCGCTTCCAGGTTGGTCTGCAGCGCGGTTTCCTCGATCGAGCCCTGCCGCGTGGCCTTGCCCGAGTTCACGTCGATCGCCACCAGCGCCTCGGTCACACCGATGACGATATAGCCGCCGGATTTCAGCTGCACCGTGGGGTTGAACATTGACGCCAGGTAGCTTTCCACCTGAAAGCGCGCAAACAGCGGCAGGGGTTCGTCGTAGAGCTTCACGTTGCGGGCATGCGAGGGCATGATCATCTTCATGAAGCCCTTGGCCGCCCGGTAGCCCGTCTCACCCTCCACCAGCACCTCGTCGATCTCGCGCGAATAGAGGTCACGGATCGAGCGTTTGATCAGGTCGCCCTCGGCATAGATCGGCGCGGGGGCGATGGATTGCAGCGTCAGGTCGCGGATCTGGTCCCACAGGCGCGAGAGGTATTCATAATCGCGCCGGATCTCGGCCCTGGTGCGGTTGGCGCCGGCGGTGCGGATGATCAGCCCCGCGCCCTGCGGCACGTCCAGTTCGCCGGCGATTTCCTTCAGCTTCTTGCGGTCGGCGGCCTGGGTGATCTTGCGGCTGATGCCGCCGCCGCGCGCGGTGTTGGGCATCAGGACGCAGTAGCGGCCGGCCAGCGACAGATAGGTGGTCAGCGCAGCACCCTTGTTGCCGCGTTCTTCCTTGACCACCTGCACCAGCATGATCTGGCGCACCTTGATGACTTCCTGGATCTTGTAGCGGCGCGAGCGCGGGCGGCGCGGCGGGCGCAACTCGTCCGAAACATCCTCGTCGGCCACCGATTCGATCTGGTCGTCGATTTCGGCGGCATGATCGGCGGCGCGGTAGGGCTCGGGCTCCTCCTCGATGCCGTTGCCGGGGCTGCGCTCGCCGTTTTCCGCCCCGGCGCCGTCTTCTGCCGTCTCGGCCGCCTGTGGGGCGTCGTCGCGCTTGCTGCCGCGGCCGGACCGGCTGCGGGCGGGCCGCTTGCGGCGCCCGGCGCTCTTGTCGTCGGTATCGGCTTCGGCAACCGCGACGCTGTCACCGGCATCGACGCTGCCTTCGCCCAGATCGACCACTTCCATGCCGCCAACCTCGCGCGTGGCGGTCGGATCCTTGCCCTCGACGGGCGCGGCGATGGGCGAGCGGGGTGTGTCTTCGGCGCTTCCACCGGCCCCGTCTTCGGCGCCGCCGGTGGTTTCTGCAGCCTCCGGTGCCGGGGGTTCGGGTTGTGCCTCTGTGTCCGGTGCCTCGGGTGCGGCGCTCGCTTCCGCCGCCTGCGATGACGGCTCGGCCGTGGCTGCATCGCTGCTGGCCTCGGTCGCCGCGATGCTGTCATCGACCGCCGTTTCCACCGCCGCCTTTCCGGCCTCCGTCTCGGCCTCGGGCGCCGTATCGCCCCCCTGCGCGGCGGATCCGCCGCGTTTGCCACCGTCCCGGCTGCGCTTGCCGCGCCCGCCGCGCCCGCTGCGCGCGGCCCGGCCGTTGCCGTCGTTTTCCTCGTCCTGCTGGG
>SKNG01000500.1 GCA_007120685.1 Paracoccaceae bacterium
CATGAAAGGGCACGCGCGGCGCAGTATCCTGATTGACCAAACAATTGTTTGGGCTTAGCGTCCGATCTTCTGACAACGTGCCGGCCAGCCACCGGGGAGGGGCCGCCGGCACCAACGATCAAAACGGGAGGAGGATCCATGAAACCCATCAAGCTTGCCGCAGCCGCCGCGGCGCTGAGCCTGGCGCTGCCGGCGCTCACCGCCCCGGCCCTGGCCGATTATCCGAACATGACGCTGCGCATGGCCCATCCGCTGCCGGAGACATGGCCGGCGGCATCATGGGACGGCTGGTGGGCCGAAGAGGTGGCGCGGCGCTCGGACGGGGCCATCCAGATCGAGGTCTTCTGGGCCGGGCAGATCGGCGGGCTGACCGAGATCATGTCACTTGTCTCGGCCGGGGCGGTCGACCTGGGGGTCTTCGCCCAGGCCGTGCATGCCGAGGAACTGCCGCTGGCCTCGGTCTCGGCCGGACTGTTGAACCGGGTCTCGGCCGATCCGCGCACGGCGCATGAACTGGCCGGGCGCATGTATGCCACCGACCCCATCCGTGGCGAACTGGCCCGGCACAATCTGCATGTCCTGAAATGGACCGTGCCCTCGACCTATACGCTGCAATGCAACCAGCCCATCAACAGCACGGCCGACCTGCAGGGCCTGCGGGTGCGCGCGGTGGGCGGGGCCTATGTGCCGATCTGGATGGAATCCTTCGGCATCGTGCCCACGCGCATTCAGGCGCCAGAGATCCGCGAAGGGCTGACCCGCGGCTCGCTGGACTGCAATTTCGGCCCCATCGAATGGGCAATCTTCTCTGGCTTCGCGAGTGCCGCGCCCTATTGGTCGGACATCAACACCGGCAGCTTCACCACCTTCCAGCTTTACGTCAACAACCAGCTTTGGGAGGGCCTGCCCGAGAACGTGCGCGACCTGATGACGGACGTGGCGCGCGAGGCGATGGAACGTGACCAGGACGCCCTGCCCAACCTGGCCGACGCCGCCATCGAGGCCTACGAGGCCGCAGGCGGGCAACTTGTCGCCCTACAGGATATGGACGCGCTGGCCGAGACCTCGCCCGACATGATCGCCATCTGGGCCGAACGGATGGAGGCCGCGGGCCAGGGCGATGCGGTGGCCGAACTGGTGCCGCTGATGCGCGAGGCCGAAGCCTCTTTCGCCGACTGACCGGCAGGGGAAGCGGGCGTCATGCTTCTGGAACGGCTGGCCGTCGGGGTGGCGGCAATCGCCCTGGCGGCCGTCATGATTGTCGGCTTCGTCGATATCCTGGCAGGCGAGCTGTTCGGCTTTCGCCTGGCCTTCAAGGTAGACATGTCCGGCACCCTGATGGCGGCGGCGGTGTTCCTGTCCTGGCCGCTCTTGCAACGCCGGGACGAGCATATCGCCGTTGACCTCTTCTCGCCCTTCCTGCCACGGTGGAGCGAGGGGCCGCGCTGGGTGCTGGCGCAACTGGGCGCGCTGGTGGTCTTTGCGCTGATCGCGCGCGGGGCGTGGATGCAGGCGCTGTCCTCGATGGCAATATGGGAACGCTCGGCGGCCACGCTGGGCTATCCGATCTGGCCGGCGAAACTGGCCTGCGCCATCGGCGCCAGCCTGGTCCTGCTGGTCATCGCCCACCGACTGGGCCAGGCGCTGTGGCAGCGGCTGCGCAGCGCAGGGGTCAAGAACGCATGAGCGGCGGGCTGATGAACGGCCTGCTGGGTTTCGCCGGGCTGCTGGGCCTTCTGGCGCTGGGCATGCCCGTGGCCGTGGCGCTGGCGCTGGTGGCGGCGGCGGGGCTTTACATGAGCGTGGGCAGCACCTTCATGCTGACTACCTTCCAGACCACGCCCTATGCCATCGCCTCTGACTACACCTTCGTCGTGGTGCCGATGTTCGTGCTGATGGGCGGGATCGCCCAGCGCGCCGGCATCATCGCCGACCTCTACACCGCCGCGCATTACATGCTCAACCGGGTCAAGGGCAGCCTGCTGATGGCCACGGTTCTGGCCCAGGCGGGTTTCGCAGCCGCCTCGGGCTCGACCGTCGTGGCCTCCAGCGTCTTTACTCGCATGGCGCTGCCCGAGATGCTGCGCTTTGGCTACAACGGTGGGCTGGCGGGCGGCTGCATTGCCGCCGCGGGCACGCTGGCCGGGCTGATCCCGCCCTCGATCGCCATGGTGCTGTACGCCATGCTGACCACCCAGCCGGTCGGCGCGCTGCTGATCGCCGGGATCATCCCCGGCGTGCTGACGGCGGCGGCCTACATGATCGGTATCCGGGTGCTGCTGATCTTCCGCCCCGAATGGGCGCCCCCCTCGCGCGAGGTGATCACCTGGCGGATGCGTGGCCGCGCGCTGACAAAAGTCTGGTCGGTGCTGTTGCTGATGACCATCGTCATGGGCGGCATCTATGTGGGCTTCTACCCGCCCTCGGCCGCCGGCGCAGTGGGCGCGGCGGGCGCGCTGGCCATCGCCATCAGCATGCGCCGCATCAGGGGCCGGGATTTCTGGGACGCGCTGATCGAGGCTGCGCGGGTCAGCGCGATGATCTTCGCCATCGTCATCGCCGGGCTGATCTTCAGCCGCTTCCTGCTGATCTCCGGCTTCATCGGCGACCTGCGCGGCTGGGTGCTGGCCAGCGAGATGACCGTGGCGGGCTTCATCCTGGCCACGATCGTGCTGTTCCTGATCCTGGGGATGTTCATCGACTCGGTCTCGTTGCTGGTGATCGCGGTGCCGTTCCTGTATCCGGTATCGCAGGCGCTGGGGATCGACCCGATCTGGTTTGCCGTCATCATCATCAAGCTGATCGAGATCGCCGCCATCACGCCACCGGTGGGGCTGAACCTTTACGCGGTGCTGGCCGCGGCCGAGCAGCGCCTGAAAGCCGGCGCGCTGTTTCGCGGTGTCCTGCCCTTCATCGTCATCGAATTCTGCGTGCTGGGCCTGCTCCTGGCCTTTCCGCTGCTGGTCACCTGGCTGCCCGCGCGCATGTAGACCCCTGCAAGAGGAGACCGCCATGACCGACACGCTGGACCAACCGCAGGTCAACATCTCCGACATGCTGGCCCAGCATGGCCGGTTCAAGGCCCGCAAACCGGCCGTGATCTGCGGGCAGACCACCCGCCTGTGGGGCGATTTCGACGCCGCGATCAGCCGCGTGGCCCACGGGCTGCTGGCCGATGGGCTGCAACGCGGCGACCGGGTGGCGGTGATGATGGACAACTCGGTTCAGATGCTGGAGGTCACCTTCGGCATCATCCGCGCCGGCGGCTGCGCGGTGCCGCTTTCGGGCCTGCTGACGGGCGAACAACTCGCCGGGCTGGTCGCCGACAGCGGCGCGCGGCGGGTCTTTGCCTCGGCCGGGTTTGCCGACAGGCTGGCGGCGGTGCGCGGCCAGATGGGCGATGTGGGCCTTTGGGTGGCCTTCGGATTCGCGGCGCCGGGCTGGACCCCGCTGGGCGATTTCACCGACGGACAGCCCGCCAGCCTGCCCGGCATCCGCCACGCGGCGGGCGATGATTTCAACATCATCTATTCATCCGGCACCACCGGCCTGCCAAAGGGGATCGTGCAGACCCATGCCGCGCGGCTGCATTTCGCCTTTTCCAACGCCATCGAGCTGGGCATCACGGCCGAGGCGCGCACCCTGACCACCACCTCGCTCTATTCCAACGGCACCTGGATCGTCATGCTGCCCACGCTCTTTGCCGGGGCCACGCTGCATGTGATGGAAAGCTTCAGCCCGGCGGGTTTCCTGGAGCAGGTCCAGGCGCAGGGCATCACCCACAGCTTCATGGTGCCCGCCCAGTTCATCGCCGTGCTGGAGGAACCGGCGCTGGCGGGGGCCGATCTGTCCTCGCTGCACCGCGTCCTGTGCGCGGGCTCGCCGCTCAGGCGCGACACCAAACGCGCCGTGCTGGAGCGGATCACCCCTGGCCTGATCGAGCTTTACGGCTTTTCCGAAGGCTTCGCGTCGATGCTCAAACCGCATGAACATGCAGAGAAATTCGACAGCGTCGGCACGCCCGTCATGGGGTTTGATCTGCGCGTGATCGACGAAGACGGCAAGCCCTGCCCGCCGGGTCAGCCGGGCGAGATCGTGGGCTACGGCGCCGGCATGCTGCGCGAATACAACGCCCGCCCCGATCTGACCGCCGATCTGATCTGGCGCGACGAACACGGCCGCACCTTCATCCGCTCGGGCGATATCGGGGTGATGGACGAAGACGGATACCTGAGCATCGTCGACCGCAAGAAGGACATGATCATTTCCGGCGGGTTCAACGTCTTCCCCACCGATGTCGAGGCGGTCGTTGGCGGCCATCCCGATGTCTCGGACGTGACGGTGATTGGCGTGCCGCATCCGAAATGGGGCGAAAGCTGCCTGGCGCTGGTCATCGCCCGGCGCGGCAGCGCGGTGGATCCGGTGGCGATCTGCGACTGGGCGAACGACAGGCTGGCCAAGCATCAGCGTCTCGCGGCCGTGGAACTGCGCAAGGAATTTCCCCGCAACGCGCTGGGCAAGGTGCTGAAACGGTTGCTGCGCGAGCCCTACTGGCGCGAAGGGTAAGCCCGCTCGCACCAGACGGTTCACTTGCTATCTGCTGCATCTCCTCAGGCTTCGATCAGAGCGAAGAATGACAAGAAAGCATAAGGCTATGGCCTGCACCCGATACACGGGCAGCGGGTATGTCTGGTTTGTCGCGAAAGAAACCACCGCGCCGCTCGGCTCAGCCCGCGATCATCGGGGCCAGGCCACAGGGCCACCCGGTTGAATTCGAAAATTCTTCAGCGCATGCAGCAATTTGACCTGCGTCAAGGCGGGTGATGCGCGAAGCGGAATAGGTAATGCTGCAAGCGCCGAAAGACGTTGTAACCGCAACGCGGGAAAACACCAACGTCAGCTTCATTAACCCTTGCCCCGGGCCCTGTGCGGCCCCGGGTTTCCTGCCTGATGGCCGTTTTTCGACACCTTACGAAAAGGTTTGCTTTCCCATGCCCCATGTCCCTATCCCCCGCAGCGCGCCGATCCTTCAGAAGACCGAGGAGATGGAAACGCTTGCGCCGCAACTGGTCACCCTGACCGATGGCAGCCGTCTGTTGGCCTTCGAAGGGCGCACGCGCGAAGACGGTGAATTTGTTCAGCGCTATTACGGCCAGTTCCTCGACGCCGAGAGCCAGCCCCTGGGCGAGACCTTCGTGCTGGGCGACTTTACCGGTGGCCGTGCGCACCGGATCGATATCACCGCGCTGCAGGATGGCGGCGTCGCGGTTGCCTGGGGCCCGCGCGAAAACGTCTTCGAGCATTTCGTCCGCAGCTTCGACGCCGAAGGCAGCCCGCGCAGCGAGCCCGTCCAGATCGTCACGCCCGCCCGGCCTGACGAGGGCGCTACCGCCGGCTGGGTGAATGTCGATGCCCTGCCCGGCGGCGGCTTCGCGGCAACCTGGACCGGCCAGCTTGGTGGCGGGTTCGGCCAGGATACCCGGACCGCCATCTACACCCAGCGCTTCGATGACGCGGGCATGGCCACCAGCAACCCTGAGCTGGTGTCCGATGTCAATGTGCTCAGCGCCTTCGGCAACATGGGCGGGCGCACCGGCACGCCCACGGCGGCGGTGCTGGAGGATGGCAGCGGCGTCATTGTCTGGCAGGCCTTCAGCAACCTGGCCGAGGCGCCGTTCAACGGGCTTTTCGGCCGGATGCTGAATGATGCGGGCCTGCCGGCGGGCGAGGTCTTCACGATCGCCGATTTCGCGCGCAATGTCAGCACCGACAAGGGCCATGAAATCCTGGTCCTGCCCGATGGCGGCTTCGCGGTGCTGTGGAACCAGCCGGTCGATTTCGACACCACCACGCATGGGGGCGAGCCGGTGACGGTGGACGGCGTTGCGGTGATGATGCAGCGTTTTCAGGCCGATGGCACGCCGGCGGGCGAGATGCGCCAGATCAGCCAGACCGACTGGCGTTATGCCTGGGATGCGTCCGGCACGGTGCTGCCCGATGGCGATATCGCGCTGGTTTGGGATACCGAAGCAGTCTTCGGCTCGAACATCGATGCTGTCTGGTTCCAGCGGCTTGACGGCGATTTCGGCCCGCTCGCCCCGCCGGTGCGGATCGAGGCCGGCGCCCGGATCGGCGGCTCGGCGGGCCGCGCCACCTTCACGCTGGACAGCGATGCCGACGGCGCGGTGACGCTGGCCTGGCACAACCTTGTGGGGGCCGGGCAGTTTGGCGTCTTTACCCAGGCGCTGTTGCCGCAGGTGCTGGGCACGGCAGAGGATGACGCCCTGCAGGCCCCCGATACCGGCGTTTCGGTCCACGGGCTGGCGGGCGATGACACGCTGACAGGCGGCGCGGGCGACGATTTCCTGGTCGGCGGGCCGGGCGATGACCTGCTGCTGGGCGGCGGCGGCGTGAATACGGCGGTGTTTTCCGGCCGCCTGGCCGACTATGACATCAGCCCGGGCGAGGGCGGCCGGCTTTTCGTCACCGACCTGCGCGACGGCAGCCCGGACGGCACCGACACGCTGGAAAACATCGCGTTGCTGCGCTTTGCCGGTGCCCAGCCCGGCAGCTTCGAAACGGTGGCAGTGGACGATCTGACGGCCGATGCCACGCTCACCGTTCAACTGGGCAATACCGCCGGCCAGCCGATGGCGGGCGTGCTGCTGACCCTGACGGCACTGGATGGCGCCACCCAGAACGCCACCACCGGCGCCGATGGCGGCGTCACCTTAACGCTGGAGGACGGGTTCAGCGGCCGGCTGGATGGCGCGCGCGATTATGAGCCTGCCAGCGACCGCCCCATCACCGCCGGCGATGCACTGGACGCGCTGCGCATCGCAGTGGGGTTGCAGCCCTCTTTCGGGCCGGCGCAGGCGCAGAACTTCATTGCCGCCGATTTCAACGGTGACGGACAGGTGACGGCAGGCGATGCGCTGGACATCCTGCGGGTGGCGGTGGGGCTGCAGGCCGAACAAGCGCCACGCTGGGTTTTCCTTGACCGCGAAACCGACTGGGACAGCGTGGCGCAGGGCGGGCGGATCGACTATCAGCCGGGCATCGCCCTGGACGCGATTTCCGGCGAGTTGGATCTTGCCATGACCGGCATACTGATCGGCAGCCTGACCGAGGTTGTATGAAGCCCATCAGCGTCGGCCGGGCCGGAAACGCTGCCCGCGCCGCCGCTGACCGATACGGCAAACCCGCCTTTGATCGGCACCCCGCCACTGGCCGGCATTTCCCTGCGCGCCGTCGCGCTCCGGCGTCGGCATGCAGGAAGGAGGGATTGCGCCCCTGGCGCCCTGTCTTGTCTCTGCTTCTCTCAGCACCAGCGGGAAGACATCCGCCGATCAAGATGTCATCGCGAACCCCAGTGCAGAGGGGGGATGATCTGTTGCCAGTGGTGTTGAGCATGTGAAGCAGCCCCGCGGAACACGCCTTGCCCGGGCGATCAGCGGATCACTGGGCGTGTTCCTGCATGTTGCCCAACAACACCCCTGTCATGCTAAGGGCAGACATATCTGTCACCGCCGGATCGAACACGATCCCCTCGTCAACAAGGGTGTTGTTGCGATCGATCTGGCCGAGGTCGGCGTCGCTATCCATGAAGAACCAGCGCGGTTGATTTGCCGTTTGCAGTCCCACGGCGGTTCGTAGAACGTCGAGCGCATCAAGCGCCGTGACCTGCCCGTCCTGATTGATGTCGGCGGCAATGTAGTCCTTCGGCGCGGCGCTTCCCCAGCTTGGGGAAAGCCCAACCGCCAGGCGCAGCACATCCAGAGCATCCGATGGCGTGATGGTGCCATCCGCGGTGGGATCATAGGCCTTCGACCCCATGATCCTGATTTCCCCAGAGGCATCGCTTACAAAGAACACTTGCCCGCTCTCGTCAGAGATGCCGATTTCCCGTGAGGCTTCGTCGCCTTGATACATGCGGAGCGTCACCCCGCCCATGCCCGTACCGGAGCGATCCGAAACCGTGAGCATGGTCTCCATAGCAAGGATGACATCCATATCCGCAAAGCGAAGCGTTTCGATATTTGTAAGCGTATCGGTTCCGTCATGATCCGGGGTCGTGGCGGCGTCGCGCAGATCGATGACAGTGGTAATACCGGTGGTGCGATCCGTGTGGATCTCATAGCTCTCGCGCGCACCCCGATAAACCGCGATATCTTGCCCTGCGCCGCCGATAAGCGTGTCATCGCCACCACCACCGAAGAACAGGTTGTCGCCGCCGCTGCCCTCCAGCCGGTTGTCGCCGTCATTGCCGACCAGCACGTTGTCGCCGGCATGGCCCGTCCCGTCCAGCGCCGCCCCGCCCTGCAGTTCCAGCCGCGCCAGATCGTCAGGCAGGGCGTAGCTGACCCAGGCCTGAACCGTGTCGTCCCCCGTAACGCGCAGCGGTGTCAGCGCGTCGGTGTTGTTGTCGATATCGGCATCATGACCCGTGCTGGTGACCCGCGCCACCAGACGCGATTCCGGATCGACCGACGCGCGCCCCAGTTCATAGGTCAGTTCCACCGACTCTCCCGGCGCCAGCTGGCCCAGCGCGTGCTCGATCAGATCGCCGGTCAGGGCGCCGCCGATCAGCGTCTCGGGCACCTCCAGTTCCAGCCGCGATTGGCCGGAAAGGCGCGTGCCCTCGTTGGAGACGGTGAAGACGGCGCTCTTTGTCGCCGTCGCCTCGTTCCACCGGTATTCGCTCTGCACCGCCAGATCGGCGGCGCCGGTCACCACGATGGGGCTGTCATGCGTGGTGATCTGCGGGGCGCTGCCCAGCCCCTCGCTGCGCATGAGAAGCCAGTATTCGCCGGGCATCAGCGCGGTCAGGTCGATCTCGGCAACCAGACCCTGCCCGCCCTCCAGCGCGGTCAGGCTCAGCAGTTCGACGCCGATCATGGCGTCCGCCCGCTGGGCGAACTGGAAACCCAGCGTGGCGGCCTCGGCGTCGCCCAGCGTCAGGTCATAGGTTACCGTCAGGCGTTCGGTCGCGGTATTCTGCACCACGCGCTGGATCGTGCCCTCGGCGCCCTGCAACAGTTCCCGCGCCTGATAGATCACCTCGCCCGTCACGTCGGCCGAAACCAGTTCGATGTCCCAGATTCCGGCCTCGGGCCGGCTGACCGCCACCGTGCGCAGCGTGTCGGAGGAGAAGTCGTCAAGAATGGCAATGTTGTCATGCGCGGCCAGATCGCTTTCGCGCAGCCGGGTGCCATCGGGGGTGATGACCACCAGTTCGGCATCCGGCGCGGCGTGTTCCCAGCGCGCTGACATCACCACCACATCCTGCGACGGCGCCAGTTCCCAGCTGTTGATCTTCGGCAGGTTGCGGGCGTTGATCTCCTCGAACCGGCCGTCATTGTGCAGCCGGAAGCCCAACGCCTGCTGACCGCGGCCGATGCCGAAAACGCTGGCATCGACATAGCCGTAGGCTTCGACATAGCCGGCGGTGTCGCCCCCGCGCGCGCCGACCACGATGCCGGCGCGGGAGCCGCCGAGGATCGGCACGCGCGCGGGCACCTCGATGCCCCAGTTGAAGGTGACCTGATAGCTGGTGCCGCCATTGTCGCCCGCCCAGATCACCGCCTGTGCCGTGGCGAACAGCGCCCCGTTCAGAACCGCCGCCGTGCCGGTAATCGTGGTATGGTTGGCGGCATAGTTCATCGTGATGGTGGCCGTCAGATTCAGGATCTCGTAATCCAGCAGCTCATCGGGCTTCACGCTGAATTCCTTGGTCAGCGATTGCACCAGCGGATGGTTGCTTTCGCCCGTCCGCACCAGCGTCCCCGCAACCCGTTCGGGCAACAGGGCGCCGGCGGTCTTCTTCACCTCCAGACCAAGCGCTGCCTCGTTGCTGCTGTAGCTCCCCGTCACCGTGATCTCGACCGGTGGCCGCAGCCCGATGACCGACGGCCCGAAACTGAGCTTCAGCGTGCCGGTCAGTTCCAGCACATCATCCGTCGTCGCGCGCGAGGCAATGTTGTCCAGCCCCACCGAGCCGCCCTGAACGAAGAAACCCGTGGCGCCAATGGGAAGGTTCAGGTTGTCCAGGCCCACCGAAAGCGCCTGCAGCGCCAGCGGGTCGTATTGCAGCGTGACCGCGGCCTCGGCCGTCACCCCCTTCAGGAAGGAAAGTTCCACCTTGGCACTGCCGCCGATCGTCTGTTCGATCGTGTTCCAGTCCAGCTTTGCCTCGCGCACGAACAGCACGCCGGTTTCGCGGATCAGGCTGGGCATGGCGGTGTATTTCAGGCTGCCCGCCCAATCCAGCCGGTCCATCAGCCCGTCGCCCTGCAGCGCGATGCGGATGAACTTGTCGCCGCGGGTGCCAAGGATGGATTCTTCGGCCTCCAGCTCGCCCCGCAAGTCAAGCTCGATCTTGTGGTTGGTCCTGCGGGGATTTAGGTCGGCGAAATTGGCGCCGGAAACCTCGCCGGACCATTTCGCCTCGCCCTTGCCGCCCAGATACATTGCGCGTTCGAAATTGTCGTAGAAGAACCACACGTCCGACAGCGAGAATTTCAGCCCCGCGCCACCCGGGAAGGACACCGTGAAGGGGTCGTCCTCCAGAAACCGCATGCCGGCGCCCGTGGGTTCCAGGAAATAGCCGATCTCGTCGGTGCGCAGGAAGAAGGGGCTGTTGCGGGTGCTGATCCCGGGCAGCACCGGGTCCAGCGACAGATCGGCGGCGAAGAGCGCGGAAAAGGGTTGCAGGCGGATGGCCGAAATGTCCAGCGCCACCGCATCGGTGCCGAAGGCAAAGGTATCGGCGTCGCCCGCGTCGGTCAGCGCGGTGGTCTGCAGCCGGTCCAGATCCAGGGTAAAGCTGCCCACCATCACCGGCTCGGCAATGGTGGGGGCGGCGGAAATGACCGTGCCGTCGAAAACCAGCGTATCCGGGTTGACCCGGGTCTGGCCGATCAGGGTCATCAACAGCGCGCCGCTTTCGGCATGGCGCACGGTGACCTCGGCACCCTCGGCGCTGGCATGGCCGCGCCCCTGCGGCGTCCAGGGCTGGTCAGTGATCAGCAGCAGATCACCCGCCTGCAGCACCTGGAGCGATGCGGGATCGGGCAGATCGGCCGGCGGGGGCGGAGGTGGTGTCGGCTCGGGCTCGGGGTCGGTGACGCCCGGAACGCCGCCCGTGTGCCTGCCCAGCCCGGTCTCGAAGGGCGTGCCGAAGGGCGAGGCCATGCCGACAAACCCGCCCGCTGCCAGTTCATCGGTAACCGACATCGACACGACATTCGGAGGATTACCTATATTAATCAAACCGAACCCGCCAACGCCGGGGCCGAAGGGGACGATGGCGCCGTCGGCCTTCAGTGCCGCGAAGGAAAGCCTGTTTGCATAGAGCGCCACAACGTCGGACTGGAGGTTGTCCAGATCGAACTGATTACCAAACCCCACCGTGGCAACGGCCCCTTCGGAGGTCAGCAGCGCGAACCCGGAGCGGTTGCTGCGCACATCGACGATGCCCTGCGCGATGCGTTCCTGCATCTCATCTGAAACGCTGCCATCGCCGTAGCGAGGATCACCCCAGGCAACGACAGAGCCATCCTCTTTCAGGGCCATGAAACCGAGTTCCGCACCGAAGACTTCGACCACGCCGCCGCGCAACTGTTCTGCCACGCGGTCCTGGTTGCCGCCGGTATCAGCGGCGCCCCAGGAAATGACCGACCCGTCGTCCTTCAGCGCCGCGAAGGCTCTGTTTCCCGCAACCAGTTTGACCACGCCGCCTTGCAACTCCGATGCCGCGTCGCCAAGCGTGGTTGCGGGATGCCAGCCCCAGACACGGACTTCGCCGCTGGGGGTCAGGCCGGCAAACCACTCTCCGTTTTCCACAACCGAGACGAAATCGCCCTCGATGACCTCCATCCTGCGGGAAGTGCCAACCCATGTGAGCACAGAGCCATCCGCACGAAGGGCGCTCAATTCGTTTTGGGTGCTATGCAGTGAGATGAAGCCCTGGTTCAGCACGGCTTCCATGCTGGCGTTTTCCTCAAACGAATCGTCCAGCGCCTTGACAGTGCCATCGGCCCTCAGGGCAAGGAAGTCATAAGGAATTGCAAAAAGATCCACGACGCGTTGCGAACCCGCATCATCGAGGGGGGGAACATGCACGACAAAACGGTCGCCGGAATCACCCCAGCTGACGACGGAACCGTCGTCCTTCAGCGCCGCGAAGCGATTGTTGCTGGAGAACAGACTCACGACCCCGCCGCTCAGATCGTCCGAAACAAGGGCGCGTAAGGTTTCTGAAGGATATCCGGGCATCCCGCCCCATGTCACGACCGATCCGTCAGCCTTGAGCGCGGCAAAGGCTGATGATGTCGAATGGATGGAGACGACATCGGAACCGAGGGCGTCAGCTACAGTGCTGGAATCAGCCCCGCTCGGACCGCTGCCCCATGTCAGGACAGAGCCGTCTTCGCGCAAGGCGGCAAAGGCGCCCCCGTTCGCCCCTTGCTGGCCGGTCCCGTCAGACACCACACTGCCGTGCGTCGGCTCTCTTGCGAATGACGACCAGGGAAGGGTGCCTGTTCCGGTGCCGCCTGTTCCCGTGTCGCCAGCCCCCGGCCCGCCAGACCCCGGCTCGCCTGTAATCGGCCCGCCCGTTTCCGCCCCTCCGCCGCCGGCATCGAAGACCTGCCCGCGCACCGTCAGGTTGTCGAGACTGCTGCCTGGCCCGACGAAATCATCCCAGACGACGGCAAAGCGCCCGCCCTCCAGCCCCACCACGCTGGGCATGGATTTCGCGTCGCCCGACGCGGGATTGATGGCGAATTCCGTGCCCGACCGGGTGCCGTTGGCGTTGAACAGCTGCGCCCGGATCTCGCCGGCGAAAGCCATGCTCTCGCCCTGGCTTTGCCAGGCGATCACGAAGCGCCCGTCCTCCAGCACGCCGATGGCCGGCGCGCGCTGGTCGCCCTCGGTCACCTGCGTGTTGACCAGCTGCTCCGGCCCGATGCGCCCGCCCGACGGGTCGAAGACCTGCGCCCGGATCGCCGTGCCCGATGTATCGCCGCCGGTGCGGCTGCCATCCGTCCAGGCCACCACGAAACGCCCGCCGGACAGCGCCGCCATCGCCGGCTCGCCCTGCATGCCCTGGGTGGTCTGGTTGACAGTGAAGGACGCGCCCTGCGGTGCCCCCTCGGCCGAGTAGACCTGCCCCGAAAGCGAGCCGTTCAGGCTTCGCCCCTGCCAGAGCATCAGGAAACCGCCATCGGCCAGCCCCAGCACGGCATTGCCCGCCTCGCCCACCGGCACCTCGCCATGCGCCAGGATCTCTGCCCCCACCGGCGCGGCATCCGCAGCGAACACCTGCGCCCGCGCGGCAGGGCCGGTGGGCGTGACGGTCAGGCTGCCATCCAGCCAGGTGACGACGAAACCGCCACCTTCCAGCGCCGTGATATCGGGCAACGTCTGGTCTCGCAGCGTGGTGGCATTGACGATGAAGCTGTCGCCCTGCGGGGTGCCGTCAGACAGATAGACCTGCGCGCGGATGTCGCCGAAGCTGAACCCCGGCACCTCGCTCCGGTCGCCCCAAGCCACGACGAAACGCCCGTCCGCCAACCCGGCGACACGGGGCATCGCCTGGTTGTTCCCACTGGCGCCGCTGACCGCAAACTCCTGCCCGACAGGCGCTCCCTCGGCATCGAACACCTGCCCGCGCACCATGTCCCTGGACCCGCTGCCATCGATCCAGACGGCGACGAAGCCACCATTGGCGAGGGCCGCGGTTGCCGGCGCCATCTGCGCGCCCTGCGTTGTGCTGTTGACAGGAAACTCGGCGCCGCGCGGCGAAGGATAGGTCATTTCAAACTGTTCTTGCAAATGCGCTTCGGGCGAGAAAATCTTCTACTTCTGGGCTATTTCGGCAGGAACCGCGCGAATGCCCTGAGAATGGCCAATGGCAGAGCCGGAAGCAAGCAAATTCCGAAATAAATCCGAAAGTTATGTCGGCGCCCCGGTCCGTTGACTCATGCGGGACTTCCTGCGCTTTGGGGCCATGCTTCCCTGTCGTCGCAGCGCCGCGCCGAGGGCGCGCTGACCGCGGTGGCCGCGGCTGGCGGTGCGGGTGCTGCTTTGTCTGTTTCGCGATTACGGCCATGTCTGGGCGGCCTTCGACCACGACGTCGGCGACACTCTCTCTGCCAAGCTTGAGGCCGGAAGAAAAAGGTCCGGGAGCGGGTGGGCAACGAACCCCCGGGCCATGAGAATTCGGCCCGCAGCCGCCCGGCAGATTTCCTGCGTGACCGCAAGCCGTTGATGAAGATGCTCCAGGCGGTAAGACTGTGCCGTGAAAAACGTGCGCCTGTTTGCCGGCCTGCGCAAGATCGCGGCGAAGATTGCGGGGCCAACTGCTGCAGCACCCGGCGTGAGCGCAAGATCGCCGCCCATTGCGCATCGCGCCGCATCCGCGCGATCAAAGCAGAGCGGAAGCGCATGAGAGCGGCCGGCAAGGCACCGACAAACCATTCCCTGTGCCACCGCTCGCCGACTTCTCTTGATGCTCAGCGCCGGGACCCGAGACCAGTAGCTCTGCATGGGTGAGCACGGTTACCCGCGAAAACCCACTGCGGTCTTCGTTGCGTCTGTTGGCGTTTCCGCCTGATCCATCGGCCAGCGATAGTTACCTTGAGCCGGCTCCGACAGACCAGAATTCCGGTGACCGCGGCGCGACGCGCAATCCGCGACGGCGTCGCGTCCTGCGATGACTTGCGTTTTCGCACGGTCGGTGACAAGGCTCTGGCGCAGGTGGTGGTTATAGCCGGCACAGGATCACCGCAAATGCCTCTTCCAGTCCCAGAGAAGCGCGGGCAATGGGCCGAGAGTTTTCGGCGGGCGCTTTTGCAGGCGCCCTGGTTCGATGCGCGCTGGTATCTTGACCGCTATCCTCATGTCGCGGAAGCCGGTTGGCACCCGGCGGATCATTACCTTGCCATTGGTCATCGCGCCGGGCATGCCACTGGTCCGCACAGGCTGCCGCATGGTGAGCCGGCGGGGGAAATCGCTGGCGCGGTTGCGGGTTTGCTGGACCCGGCGCCCACGCAGGCCGATCCGCTGGCCGTGATCGACGCGTTGCGCGTCAAGCTGCTGGGGCTGGGGTTCACCGAACCCGCGCTGGCCGATCTGGCCGCGCTGGCCACCGATGCCGAGGCAGAGCCCGTCACCCGTGCGCTGGCCGCGCGCGAACTGGCGCTTTGGCAGATGCGAATGCGCAATGCAGAGGGGTATCGCGCGGCGCTGGACTGGATCGAAAAGGCCCGCGCCGTGGCTGGCGCCACCATGGCGCCGCCCTTCCTGACGCGGCTGCGTCTGGCCGAGATGCTGTGCCTGCAACAATTGGGTCGTGATGATGAGGGTCGCGCCGCCTACGGTCGCGCCGCGCTGGCGGGCGAGGCGGATGACGACCTGATGCTGGCCCGCGCCACGCTGGCCGCCGATCCGGGCGAGCGGCTGGCCTGGATCAATGCCGTGCTGGCGCGCGGCGGGGTGCCTGCGCTGGCGCTGCGCCCCGATGACGGCACCCCGCCCTATGACCGGTTGACCACCGCCCAGCCGCCGCCCCCCGTGACCGAGGGTCCGCTGGTCACCGTGCTGGTGGCCGCCTGGCAGGCCGGCGCTACCCTGCCCACCGCGCTGCGCGCTTTGCAGGAACAGAACTGGCAGAACCTGGAGATCCTGGTGCTGGACGATGCCTCGCCCGGGCCGGAGACCGCGCAGGTGGCGCAGGACTTCGCCGCGCGCGACCCGCGTATCCGGCTGATCCGGATGGACCGGAACGGTGGTGCCTATATGGCGCGCAACCACGGGCTGGCGCAGGCGAAAGGTGCATTCGTCACCCTGCACGATGCCGACGACTGGGCGCATCCGCTGCGTATCGAGACCCAGATGCGCCACCTGCGCGACAACCCCGACGTGATGGGCTGCCTGACCCTGCAGGCGCGCATACGGGACGACCTGCGCTTCACCCGCTGGACCGGCGACGGGCATTTCATCATCCCCAACACGTCCTCCTTCCTGTTTCGCCGCGAGCCCGTCCTGCAGGGATTCGGCGGCTGGGACCGGGTGCGCATCTCGGCCGACAACGAACTGATCAGGCGGATCCGCCGCGTGCACGGGCCGGGCGCGGTGGTGCAGTTGCAGGGCGCGCCGCTGGCCTTTCAGCGCGACAGCGACACATCGGTCGTGGCTGACGAGCATCTGGGCATCAACGGCTTTCTCTATGGCGCGCGCCGCGCATATGCCGAGGCGCAGACCCATCACCGCGACACCGGCGGCGGGCTGGATTATGCCGATACCCCGCGCCCCTTTCCGGTGCCGGCGCTGATCCGCGCCGACCGGCCGGAACCGGATCGGCATGTCCCGGTGGTGCTGGGCTCGGAGTTCCGCATGCAGGGCGGCAGCCTGAATTCCTGCATCGAGGAGATCCGCTTCCACCGCCGCCACGCGCTGCCGATCGGGCTGGTGGAGATGTTCCGCTACGACCTCTATACCGGCAAGCCGCGCGCCGACATGCTGCGCGATGTCCGCGCGCTGATCGATGGCGAGGTGGTGCAGCAACTGGTCTATGGCGAGGATGTGCGCTGCGACCTGCTGATCCTGCGCTACCCGCCCTGCCTGTGGCACGACCAGCGCTACCTGCCGAAGATCGAGGCCCGCGCGATCAAGGTCATCGTCAACCAGCCGCCCCTCAGCGATTACGGCCCCGACGGCGTGGTGCGCTACGATATCGCCAGCTGCGCGGCCAATATCCGCCGCTGGTTCGGCCGCGATGCGACATGGCACCCCATCGGCCCCATGGTGCGCGACGTGCTGGAGACGCGTCACGGCGACGATCTGCGCGCCATCGACTGGTCGGCCGAGGACTGGCACAACATCATCGATCTGGCCGACTGGGCCGTCCCGGTGGAACCCCGCCCGGCCGGCGGGGTGCTGCGCATCGGCCGGCATGCGCGTGATCACTGGCACAAATGGCCCGGGTCGGCCGAGGATATCCTGGCCGCCTATCCCGATGCCCCCGATGTGGCGGTGCAGGTGCTCGGCGGGGCCGGGGCGGCGGCGGCGCGGCTGGGGGGGCTGCCGGGCAACTGGCTGGTGCATCCCTTCGGCGCGATGGCGCCGCGCGACTTTCTGGCCGGGATCGATGTCTGGATCTATTTTGCCCATCCCGACTGGGTGGAAAGCTTCGGTCGCACCATCATCGAGGCGATGGCGGCCGGCGTGCCGGTGATCCTGCCCGAGGACTACCGCCCGGTCTTCAGACAAGCCGCGCTTTACGCTACACCGCAGACGGCGGTGGCGCTGGCGCGCCGGCTGATGGCCGATCCGGCCGGGCGGGCGGCACAGATCGCCCGGGCGCGGGATTTCGTCGCGCAACGCTTCAGCCATGACAGCCACGCCGCGCGGCTGCGCGCGGCGGGGGTGGCGCTGGCGTAGCGGCTTGCCCCTTACCGCCCGGTCAGGCGGCGCAGCCAGCCGCCGCCCTCGCTGCCCTTGCCCGGTCGAGCCGAAAGCGCCGCTTCCGCCGCCTGCAGGCGCTTGAGCACGACCACCTGTTCGGCGCGCAGGGCTGCCAGATCCGCCTCGGCCCGTTCCGCCCGCGCCTCGGCCGCTTGCAGCCGCGCGGTCAGATCGGCCAGCGCGGCATCGCGCTCGGCAAGGGCGGCGACGGCCTCGGCAGGCA
>SKNG01000211.1 GCA_007120685.1 Paracoccaceae bacterium
CAGCAGCTCCCGCAATCAGCTCTCGGCAGCAAGGCGCCCTTGCAGGCGATGAAGGAATGGCACAAACTCAAGCCACAGCTGTTCAGGAAGCAGCCATACTACCTTCCGGGATGTGACAGTTTGGCAATGCCGAACTTCCCGGCCGATATCGCCCTGCGCGCTGCGCAATTTGGCTATTTCAAGTGGCCTTGGAGGCTCCAAAAATACGCGCTTGGCAGGCGTGTCCTCGATGTCGGCTGCGGACAGGGCACCGACGGGATCGGTTTCATCACGCTCGGCGCAGCGGCATATTGTGGTGCTGATACGGGTGCTGGACTGACTAAGGACAAGATAAAACATAAGAATGTTCCGAAACTCAGTAATTCGGCGCAGAAGCTCCCTTTTGGCTGGACACCCTTGCAGATCATGGAGGCATTTGGCGGACGGATCCGCGTACTTCGTGGCACAACCAGAGATTTGCTGGCCGAAGGGGTGCAGAAGTTCGGTGTTGTCTCCATGCACACGGTAACCGAGCATCTGATGGATCTCGGCGGGGTCTTTGCCGAATGCCGGGCGCTGATGGAAGACGACGGATATCTGATCTTCCTGCATGATCGTTTCTACAGCTGGAACGGGCATCACATGATGCCCAAGAATCTTGCCGAGTTGGACGAGACCAACCCCGAGCACATGCAATACGCCGACTGGAACCACCTTACCTTCGATCCGCCGCCCGGACATTACTTCACCCGTGGCCTGAACAGGATCCGCCTGGACGCACTCAAGGCGGTGACCGCGCAGCATTTCGACATCGAGATCTGGGACGAAATCGTGAATGACTATGGTCGGCTGACCGAGGAGATCCTCGCCCGCCACCCGGCCTATACCCAGCGCGAGCTGTCGGTCAGCAAAGTCTTCTGCGTTGCGCGGCCGAAGCCGGTCTGACAGGCTCAAGCCCCTTGACCCCGGCGACCTGAACAGGGCAAGTCACCCTATCCTACGCCCTATCCCTGATCTGGTGCCCGATGCCCCCCATCCACCCCCTCCTTCTATGTGGCGGTTCGGGCACGCGGCTGTGGCCGCTGTCGCGCCAGTCCTACCCCAAGCAATTCGCCCGCCTCACCGGCGATGAAAGCCTGTTACAGCAGGCCGCAACCCGGCTGGCGGGCCCGGGCTTCGCGCCCCCCGTGATCGTCACCGGCAACGATTTCCGCTTCATCGTCACCGAACAACTCGCCGCCTGCCGGATCGCCCCGCGTGCCCTACTGATCGAACCCGAGGGGCGCAATACCGCGGCGGCGGTGCTGGCCGGCGCGCTTACGCTGGCGGCCGACGACCCGCGGGCGCTTATCCTCGCGGCTCCCTCGGATCATGTCATCCCCGACGATGCCGCCTTCCGCGCCGCCGTGCAGGCCGCCGCGCCGCGTGCGCAGGCGGGTGATCTGATCACCTTCGGCATCACCCCAACCCGGGCAGAGACCGGCTATGGATGGCTGGAGCTTGCAAAAGACGCCGAGCCCCGGGCCGCAGAGCCCCAGCCGCTGGCGCGTTTCATCGAAAAGCCCGATGCCGAGCGCGCCGGCGCGATGCTCGCCTCGGGGCGGTTTCTGTGGAACGCCGGCATCTTCCTCTTCACCGCAGAGACGCTGATCGAGGCTTTCCGCCAGCATGCCCCCGATGTGCTGGCCCCGGTGCAGGCCGCCAGCGATCAGGCGCAGGCCGATCTGGGCTTCACCCGGCTGGCCGAAGGGCCATGGCAGAGCGTGCCCGATATCTCCATCGACTACGCGATCATGGAACGCGCCCCCAACCTGGCGGTCATGCCCTATGGCGCCGGCTGGTCGGATCTGGGCGGCTGGGACGCGGTCTGGCAGGAAAGCGGGCCGGATGGCGCAGGCAATGTCACTTCGGCCCATGCCACGGCGATAGGCTGTGAGGGCACGTTTCTGCGGTCGGAAAGCGAGCGGGTGGAACTGGTCGGCATCGGGCTTTCCGACATCGTCGCCGTGGCTACCTCTGACGCCGTGCTGGTGGCCCACCGGTCCCAGGCGCAACGGGTGAAGGAGGCGGTGGCGGCGCTGAAGGCGCAGGGATGCGCGCAGGCGACTGCCTTTCCTCTGGATCACCGACCCTGGGGCTGGTTCGAAAGCCTGGTCATGGGCAACCGCTTCCAGGTCAAGCGGATCATGGTCAAGCCCGGCGCCGCGCTGTCCTTGCAAAGCCACCATCACCGCGCGGAGCACTGGATCGTTGTCGAAGGCACGGCGCAGGTGACCATCGACAGCGAGACCCGGTTGGTGAGCGAGAACGAGTCGGTCTATGTGCCGCTGGGCGCCGTTCACCGGCTGGAAAATCCCGGCAAGCTGCCGGTGGTGCTGATCGAGGTGCAGACCGGCGCATATCTGGGCGAGGATGACATCACCCGATACGAGGATGTCTATGCCCGCGGTCAGGGCGCCAAGGGCTAGGCAAGAGGGTAGGTGGCGATGGCCCCGAAATTCGGTACCTCTGGCTTGCGCGGGCTGGTCACCGAACTGAGCCCGGCGCTGGTGGTGGCCCATATCGCGGCATTTGCGCGCGCCTGTCCGATGGGCAAGGGGCTCTTCGTGGGGCGCGATCTGCGCGACAGTTCCTCGCGCATCGCCGGCGACGTGATCCGGGCTGCCCGCGCACGGGGGCTGGCCGTCACCGATTGCGGCGCCACCCCGACCCCTGCGCTGGCGCAGGCGGCGATGGGGGCGGGCGCGGCGGCGGTGATGGTCACCGGCAGCCATATCCCGGCCGACCGCAACGGGCTGAAATTCTACACGCCGGCGGGCGAGATCACCAAGGATCAGGAAGCCGCCATCATCGCCGCATTGGCCGATATGCCCGCCTCGGTCACTACCCCGGGCCAGTTGGCGCAAGCCGATCCCGGCCCCGGTTTCCTGGACCGCTACCGCGATGCCTTCGGGCCAAGCGCGCTGGCCGGGCGGCGTTTGGGCGTGTGGTCACATTCAGCGGTGGGGCGCGACCTGCTGGCGGAAACGCTGGCCGCCCTGGGGGCCGAGGTGGTGGAGATCGCCCGCTCGGACAGCTTCATCCCCATCGATACCGAGGCCCTCTCGCCGCAAGCCCGCGCCCTGCTGGCCCGGGCGGCGGCCGTACAGGGCCTCGATGCCGTCGCCTCGACCGATGGTGACGGCGACCGGCCGCTGCTGACGGACGCGCAGGGGCGGGTGATCCCGGGCGATGTGCTGGGCCAGATCACTGCCGGGCTGCTGGGGGCGGATGTGGTGGTGACGCCGGTATCCTCGAACACAGGGGTGGATCAGCTGGGCCTGGGCCGGGTGATCCGCACCCGCATCGGCTCGCCCTTCGTCATCGCCGGCATGACGGCGGCGCAGGCGGCCGATCCCGCCACCCGGGTCGTGGGCTACGAGGCCAATGGCGGCTTCCTTCTGGGCTTTGATGCCGCCCTGCCCGCCGGCCCTCTGCCGCGGCTGATGACTCGCGACAGCCATCTGCCGATCATCGCCCCCCTGGTGGCGGCGGGGGAGGGCGGCGGGGACCGGAGCCTGGCCGCACTGGTCGCCGCGCAGCCCGCCCGCTTCACCGCCACGGGCCGGCTGCAGGAGATACCGACCGAAGCATCGGCGGCGCTGGTGGCAGGGCTCGCGGCCGATCCGGACAGCTTTCCGGCCGATCTGGGCGCGGAGACCCTGGCCTCCACCGACACCACCGACGGGCTGCGGATGCGGCTGGCCTCGGGCCGGATCGTGCATCTGCGCCCCTCGGGCAACGCGCCCGAGTTGCGGGTCTATGCCGAGGCCGAAACACTGCAGGCCGCGCAGGCGCTGCTGGACACCGGCCTGGCGCTGCTACGCGCGCGGCTGTAACCCGGCTACGCACGCGGCTGTAACCCGGCGGCAAGGCGCGAGGGCCCTGGGGGTGTTGGCGGAAAACGGGCCTTGGAAGGCCCGTGCCACGCGCGTTCGAACGCGCGTTACCGCCCGCTCCGGGGGCGTCGGTTCAGGAATGCTGCCCTGCCCAGGCATCGTCAGGGCAGGCAGGCATTGGGGTGGGGCCGGGACGCGCGCGCGCTAGACCCAGCGACCGATGGCGTATGCGATATGCTCTAGCGTTTCCGTCACCGTGCCGCCGGTGCCGATGGCAAGCGCGGCATGCGTGGCGGAATGCATGCCGAGGCAGTTCTTCAGCCGGTCGATTCGGGCCAGGTCGGTGCTGGCCTCGAAATTCCAACCGCCCCCGGGCGCAACCACGAAATTCGCCGCCCAGGGAAATTCCTGCACGCCCGTCGCGCCATGGTTCACCGCACAGCTGCGCGTGCAGATCTGCGTCCCGTCCGCGAACCGCACGAAGCTGCCATTGTCGTTGCTGCCGCGCTCGATCACCGCGCCGGTGGGCACGCCCGCGGCCTGGCTGACCGCGCCCAGGATGTTGCCGCGCCGGTAGGCCTCGGTCCCGGCGATCGTTGCCCCGTTCGGAAAACCGGGCGTGCCGGTGTTGCTGTCGGCGTTCAGCACATCATGCCAGGTCACCCCGTCCGGGCTGACCTTCACCGACCAGTCGTCATTGCCCGTGAGGCCGAACTCGGCGCGGCCGGAGAAGCCGGTCTGGAAAAGCAGGCTGGCGGTATCGCTGGCCGAGGCCTTGTTGATCTTCAACTGATGGCCCGCGCCTTCGTGGGTGAACAGGCTGGCCGCGCTGGACAGAACCAGGCGGTTGACGGCATCGTGGCTGGCGTTAACCCCCAGACCCGGCACATTGTCCATCGCGCCGGCCGAGGGGGGCACCCAGCCCGCGCCGTCGTAGATCCGCAACACGGGTTCCGAAACCGGCACCGCGCGCCAGCCGGGGCGCGGGGTGACGAACAGCCAGCCCCCGTCGACCCAGCCCGCCAACCGGCCGGCCTGCCCCGCCCAGGCGCCAGTCGGCGCGGGCCCAAGCGCCCAGATCTGGCCATCTTCGGGCGCGGCGGGCGGGTCGGCGGCCTCGAACCCCTGCACGACAAGCTGCACCAGCAGGTCCAGTAGCGTCAGTGCCTCGTTATGGGTGACATGCTTCTGGGCCTGGGCCGGCATCAGGAAGGGCAGGCCAAGGCGGGCAGAGAAATCAGGCATGAGGCAGGACTCCGGTTAAAGCGATCGGCGCGCCGGGCAGGCGGGTCGGACGCGGGAACCCTATGGCGCGGCTGCAAAGACGCAGTAAGGCGGGCGGACGCAGCGGCCACACTCTGGCAAGATCCGCGGGTCGAGCCATCCGGAGCAGGGCAAGGAGCCTTGGCGCCGCGGCCGCCAGCGCGTATGGAACCGTCAGCGCAGTCTGTGAATGGAGAGCCCTGGAAAGGGCCGAACGGGACCGGATCATGTCAGCACGCCCCCTGCCTGCCGAGGCCGTCGCCGCCCTTGCCGAGCGCGATGCCGCGCTGGCCGATCTGACCGCGCGGCTGCAAGCGGCCGAGGCGCGGGCGGAACGGGCCGAGGCGGATCTGGCAGCCCTGCG